>JANPCY010000342.1:0-2709 GCA_031431175.1 Steroidobacteraceae bacterium
CACGCCTATCATGCCAAAGAACCGCAACGGCTTCTTGGTGAAGCGCACCAGGAAGAAAACGGTGAAAATGTCGAGAAACCCGCGCGCGTAGGCCCGCGGCTCGTAATAGCCCTCAAATCGGTCCTTTGACGACTGAGCGACATCCACTTCGCGAACCCGGAAACCCTGGCGGTCGGCCAGCACGGCCAGGAAACGATGCTGGTCTCCGTAAAGCTGGATTTCCTCCAGGACACGCCGGTTGAAGGCACGAGCGCCGCAGCCGAGATCGCCGAATCGCAGGCCGGTGACCCAGGCCAGCAGTCCATGAAATGCGCCGCGCCGCAAGCGCTCGAAAGGTCCGCCGGCCCGCGGCCAGCGTCGGGCCGTCGCGAGGTCGCAGCCGTCCAGCGCCTCGACGAGCTTGATTACTTCGGCACCTTCGATCTGGTGGTAGGCGGGGAGGGTGACGATGACCTGGCCCGATGCATGCTCGAAACCGGCCATCAGCGCGGTGGCCTCGCCGAAGGAGCGTGTCAGGCTGACAATCGTAATCCGACAGCCGTCAGCCGCCAACTGCTTCAGGCCGGCCGCAAACTTCTCATGTGCGCCATCGAGCACGAAGATAGTTTCATAGGTCTGGCCGAGCGCGTCGAGGCCAGCTCGGTACTCCGAGTAGAGTTCAACGGGATCCGTATGCCGGCCGCCCACCGGAATGATGACCGAGAGCCGGACAGCCGACGCGGATTCACTCATGTGGCGCATTCTCGGCGACCTGGTGCCTTTCCGGGTCGCTTCTCCAGACCATTTCCGTCAGGCGCGCAAAGTCATTTTCGCGCATATCGCCGAGCCGGTAGATCAGCTCTCCCACGACGCCACCGCAGACCAGGATAAAGGCCGACATCAGCAGCAGCGCGCCGGTCCCTGCCACGGGTAGCGGCATGCCGGCGCCCGTCACGCCCCAGCGCCACAGCGAAAAGCCGACAGCCAGCGAACCGACGATTACCAGCGGCGTCGCCAGCATGCTAAACCACAGCAGAGGCCGAGCGGTGAAAGTCGAAACCGTCTTGATTACCATTAGGTCGAGCAGGACTTTGTAAATGCGCGACAGGCCGTACTTGGATTGCCCGAACTGCCGTGCGTGATGCCGCACTTTGATCTCGGCGATCCGGGGACCTGCGATTGAAGCCATCGCCGGAATGAATCGATGCATCTCGGAGTACAGGGGTATTTCCTTGATGAGCGCGGCGCGATAGGCCTTCAAGGAGCAGCCATTGTCCTTGATCAGGACACCAGTGACCTTGCCAATCAGCCAGTTCGCAATGCGCGAGGGGATCTTGCGCGAAATCAGCTTGTCCTGTCGGTCATGACGCCAGCCCACCACGATGTCGTAGCCCTCGTTGATCTTGGTGAGAAAGAGCTCGATGTCCCGCGGATCGTTCTGCAGGTCGCCGTCCATGGTGACGAGCACCGTGCCGCTTGCGTGCTCGATGCCGGCCGCCATGGCGGCGGTCTGGCCGTAATTGCGACGGAACTTCACGACCCGGACACGCGGATCCTGACGCGCGATTGCGATGGCCCGCTCGTGTGTAGCGTCCCGACTGCCGTCGTCCACAAATATCATCTCGAAAGAGACACCGAGCGGTTCCACAGCACCGACGATGGCCGCGTGCATGCCTTGGATGCTGTCCTCTTCGTTGTAGAAGGGCACGATGACCGACAGATCAGGTTGCTGGGTCAATGTCCGTAAATCCTTTGTGGTTGGGACGCGGCATTGCTGCAAATATACCGCGACCGGAGAATGTATAGTTGCGATGCGTCGCAGTATGCTTTAGGGGCATGACCAATCATCTGCATCGCTGGCCGGTCGATGCCCACGTGCACTTCCACGTGCTGGCGCGCGTGGCGCCGACGCTGGATGCCGCCGCAGCGAATTTTAAAGCGGCCGGCGGCCGGGGCGAGGGGTGGCTAGGGGCCCTGCTACTGGCCCAGGCGGAAGGAGAGACGGTTTTTGAATCGCTGCACAAGGAGCCGCGGGCAGGGGACTGGAATTTGATGCCCGTCAGCGGAGAGCCGGAAACACTGATCGCCCGCCGGGGCCCCGATGCGATCGCCGTCATTTGCGGGCGTCAACTGCGGACCGAAGAGGGGCTCGAAGTCCTTGGCCTGGGCACAGTGGCGCGATTCCGCGGCGGAATGAGACTCGCGGATGCCCTGCGCACAGTGCGGGACACTGGTGCGCTCGCGGTCCTGCCCTGGGGCTTCGGCAAGTGGCTGGGACGTCGCGGCGCACTCGTTGCGACCACGCTCGCCACGAATCAGCCGGAGCAGATTTTCATTGGCGACAATGGCGGCCGACTTCATGCCCTGCCGCGACCGGCAACAATTGGCGCTGCCGAGCGGCGTGGATTCAAGGTGCTGCCCGGCAGCGATTCCTTTCCGTTTGCAGGCGACCATCGGCGAGTCGGGGCTTTTGGATTCCATGCCATGGCGGCGCCGTCGGTACACACACCCTGGCGCGAACTGCGCGCCTCGCTGCTGGCGGCCGGCTCTCCCAGGCCCTATGGGCGCGGTTGCAGTCTTATTCGATTTGCGCTGAACCAGGCCGGCATTCAGGCCTATCGTCGATTGTGGAGCGTGCCTGCATGAGGGCGCTCGTCATCGCGCCGCAGCCGTTTTTCACCCCTCGCGGGACCCCGTTCAGCGTCTACTACCGGACCCTGGTCATGTCGG
>JANPCY010000343.1:0-7387 GCA_031431175.1 Steroidobacteraceae bacterium
CTGGCATTTACGGTGTCAGGTTTGGCTTATTTGGCTTATTGGCAATTCGCCGTTCTAGCGAGTCCGTCTACGATTACGAATCTGCAAATAGCAAATAAGCCAAACCTGACACCCACAGAATTACTTGGCGATCCAGGCTTGCCAACGGGTCTCGTTGGCCGTCATCCAGGCGGCGACGACGTCTTCAACCTTCTTGCCATCGAGGTCGACCTGGGTGATCAAGCCGCCCATCTCGTCATTGTCCATCTTGAAGCCCTTGATCGTCTGGTAGGCACCCGGCCACTTGTCCTTGAGGCCTGCCCACGCTGCGATCCAGACCGGGCCGCGCGGCTTGCCACAATCATGGGTCGCGTTCGGGTTGAGGCCCCACGCGGGATCCGTGTAGCAGGCCTTCTCGTATTTCGGGAACTCGACCCATTCGCCCTTGAACTTGAGCGGCGCCCAATGCGGCGCATACACCCAGAGCAGAACCGGCGCCTGGCGCTGATAGGCCGATTCGAGTTCGGCAAAAAGCGCGGCATCGGTGCCGGCATGGACGATCTCGAACGGCATATCGAGCGCCGCGATGCGCTCCTCGTCGAAGCCGCCCCAGGTTACGGGCGCACCGAGATACCGGCCCTTCGGTGCCGTCTCCGGTGTAGAGAATGCCGCGGCGCAGCCCTTGAGTGCCTGCCAATCGGGCAGCCCCGGGCATTTTTCCTTCATGTATTCGGGATACCACCACTCCTCGATGGCAAGAAAACCGGTTTCGCCCAGGTTTTCGACATTGCCGGTGGCTACCGCTTCATCCAGGGCTTCCTGGCCGGTCGTCGCCCAGATCTCCATCGCGACGTGCAGGTCGCCCGTCTTCAACCCGGCGAACTGCGCAAGATAGTCGGCCGGCACGTATTCGACCGGATAACCCGCCTTCTCCAGCACCGAGCCCATGATTCGCGTGGTGATGAGCTGGCCGGTCCAATCGTGGAGCGTCAGCTTGATCGGCTCCTTGGTCGCCTTGGTGCAGCTGGCCAACGGGACGACCAGCACGGCAAGGGCAGCCGCGACAGCAAAGGCCTGCAGACGCTGATTCATGTTGACACCCACCCCCCGCTTTGCGGAGTTTTGATTATGCTGCGGGCCTTGACGGTCCGCGGACCTCACAAGGACTGTGAACCTGATGGCCGGCAAATGGTAGCAAATATTTGGCCGGTGCCGTAGCGCGCGCCCTGTCCGATTCAGGGCAGAACCCAGGAGCGCGTCATTGACGGACCGGGCGGCTACCGGAGACCCGGAAGATACGATGCGGCGAGGCGGACCCGATGACCGATGAACAACTGAGGCAACTGCTGCAGACCGCCGTGGATGCCGCGCTGGCCGCGGCAGTCGGCATCAGGAAATACTTCGGCAGTCAGCAACTCGGGGTGCAGCAGAAGCGCGACGGATCACCGGTGACGCTGGCCGACCAGGAGGCGGAAGCGGTGATTCGCGCTTATTTGTTATCAAAAGCCTCGACCGGACCGCTGGACATCCTGGGCGAGGAACAAGGTTTCACGGGCCAGGGCACTCGCTGGCGATGGACGGTGGATCCGATCGACGGCACCCGCTCGTTCATTCACGGCATTCCTCTGTGCGGATCGATGATCGCCTTGCAGGACATGCAGGATGAAAAGCCCATATTGGGTGTCATCCACCTGCCGATGCTCGGGGTCACCTATGCAGGCGCCAGGGGCCAAGGCGTCACGCGTAATGGAGAATCCTTGCGACTGCCGGAGTCCGTGGCCCTTGAAGACGCCATCATCGGTGTGGGCGATGTGGCGCAATTTGTCGCCGCCAGTCGCTACGAGGATTACTGCCGCCTGTCAGCGCTGCATGGATACGTGCGCGGCTACACCGACTGTTTCGGCCACGGCCTGGTCATCAGCGGCGCGCTCGGTGCGATGATGGATCCCGCCTTGAACCCCTGGGACATCCTGCCGACGGTGGCGCTGATCGAGGAAGCCGGCGGCACGGCCGTGCTTAGCCGCTCCCAGGTACCGGGCAAGGTCGACGCGTTGTTCGGTAATCGCGCGCTGGTCCAGCATCTCGCCCGCGAAATGGCCTTCGGGCCTGCCTAGATTCCGCGGCGTCGCTCGAATCGGGCGAGCAGTCCGGTGGCGACAGTCGTCAGGAACACGACCACCACCAGCAGCAGGAAGACAGCATCCAGGCCGCGGGTCTGCTTCAACCAGCCGATCACCGGCTCCTGCAGGATCGGACCGATCGACCCGAAACCGTTGATGACACCGGCAGCGAGTGCGGCCTGACGGCGGCTGCCCACGTCCATCGCACAGGCGCCGGATAGCAACGAATCCGGACCCATCGCTGTGAACCCGATCAGGCCGAGCAGCACAACGAAAAGGACTGGCGACGACAGGCCGACGAGCCACATTGCGGACGTGAACACGAAGCAGCCAACGGTCATCCAGAAGATCACCGGAGTGCGCCTTGAACCCGGCAGCCGGTCCGACCAGTAACCGCCGGCGATCACGCCGAGGAACCCGATCCAGTCGAACGCGGTGGACCAGTAAGCGGCAACCGATGTTGTCATTCCGAATTGCTCACCGAGGATCAGCGTGGACCAGCTGTCGAGCGCGTAGCGGAGAAACTTGAAGCCGAAGTAGATCAGGCCCATCGCGACGATCGACCCGATGAAACCAGGCGGCAGCGCTGGCTCACGGGCTGCAACCGCTTCACGCGCATGCACTGTGGGGACGTCCGGCTCCGCATCGTCTTCGAGCGACAGGCCGACCGACTGCGGCCGCTCGCGCGCGTACAGGACGAAGTACACGGTGAACGCGAGCAGCACGATGCTCGAGCCGAAGAACGACCATGCCATTCCGAGCCAGCCGAGCAGGAATCCGGCCAGGCCTTTTCCGGCGATCGCTCCGATCTGGTAGCAGGTGCCCCAGATGCCGAACAACGTTCCGCGTTCGGAACGTCGTGTCCAGTTCGCGAACAAGGCGACGTTGTGCGGCCAGCCCGTTGCCTGCGCGAGACCGTGGATACCCATGGTCACGCACATCCACAGGAACACGCTCGCAAGATGCGAGTCGACCAGCAGGCCCAGCACAATATTGCACGCGGCCGCGATGCACCTGCCGTATGCGAGCACACGCCGGCTCTCGATGCGCCTGCCGAGCCACGCTGCCAGGAACTGGCCCAGCATGTAGGTGACGAGATAGATGGTCCACGGATAGGCGATCTGGATATCGTCTAGGCCGAACTGCTCCTTCAGCGGGTGCTTCAGGACCGCGTAGACCTTGCGGGCAAAATAGAAGCCGGCGTAGGAAAGCCAGGTCGCGGTGAACAGCTGCACCCGATAGCGGCGCAGCAGCGCGGTATTCGCTTGATTCATTTGAATGACCTGCTGGCGAGATCGCAGCTGCCATCCGCCAGCGCATCCCAGAAACGCGGTGGCAAGGTCCGGTAGTGGGTGCAGCTGGCGGTGGCGAGCGCCGTATTCTCGGCGAGGTCCGACGCGCAGCAGGTGACGAAGACGGAGCGCATGCCGGCGGCTCTTGCCGCCATCAGGCCAGCGCGGCTGTCCTCGAACACCAGGGTGTCGGCGGGATCGACAGCGAGCGCGCGTGCCGCGAGCAAGAAACCCTCGGGGTCTGGCTTGGTATTGCTGACAGCATCGCCGCCGATGCGCGCGCTCCGGTCGATGCAGTCGTCGATGCCAAGCTTGTCGAGGAATGAGTCGATCACGGAGCGCGGGCTGGACGACACGACGCCGAGTTTCAGATTGCGCGCGGCCGCCGCGCGCACGGCTTCCGGTGCGCCGGGAATCGGCTTCACGCTGGTCGCAACGTCATTCCAGTGAGCCAGCAGGTCGGCGGCGATCACCGTTGAGGAGCGGTCGATCTTCGTGCGTGCTCGGATCTTGTCGGCGATATAGATCCAGGTGCGGCCCTGCGTGTCGGTGTGCGGCAGCCTGAAGTCCTCGAGTCCGTATTGCGCGAGGACCCCGCTGATCGACTGATCGGTGTGTATCTCGCTGTCGACCAGCGTGCCGTCGAGGTCGAAGAGCACCGCGCGCACTGGCCGGACCCCGGTCATTCGACGGCCTGCCGGCGCCTGGCGTGTTGCAGATTCACGGCGGGAGGGCCAATCAGGGGCATAGGTGAGACGGTACCGGACGCGCGCGCGATGGCGCTTCGTGAATACTACCGGTGCACAGACGTGGTGTCGTGGCTCACGTTTGAACGAACGTAGTGCCCTTTCTTGAGAATTGGTTTTGTCAGGCGCAGCAATGCTGGGGCAATACGCGCGCGTGCTACCTCGCCTGGAGCGTTGTCACGGTGGCGAACAGGAGATTGCGGAAGTCCTGGTACGTGCGCTGGGGCGTCTTGTTGTCGCTCGGGTCGATTTGTGCCAGCAATACCGCGACGACGCCTGTCTTTGGGCTGACAATCCAATGCGTATCGAATAGACCTCCCCAGCTATAGTCGCCCGTAGAGCCTGCCTGCCACGAGTGCCGCGTGTCGATCTCGACGCCAACCCCCAGCCCGTAGCCGAGTCCGGTGGAGTTCGGGCCCCAGAACTTGAGCTGGGCATCCTCGGCCACCTGATTTTCTGTCATCAGCGCGACCGTGACCGGTGACAAATATTGCCGACCGTCGAGGCTCCCGCCGTTCGCAAGCATCTGCGCAAAGCGCAGGTAATCACCCGCAATGGAGAAGAGCCCGGCGCCACCTGACGGCCAGCGGCTCGTGTCGCCTGGGTCACCGAGCCAGCTCGAATCGCTGGGCCGGAGCGCGCCTTCGGGGTCGCGCTTGTAGACCGTCGCCACCAGCAATTTGGCCGAGAATGGCACATAGAAGCCCGTGGCCTTCATCTTGAGCGGCACGAACAGGCGCTCGTTGAGAAAGCGCTCGAAGGGCATGCCGGAGGCGACCTCGACGAGCCGCCCGAGCACGTCGTGCGCATAGCTGTAACGCCAGTCCTCGCCGGGGTGGAAGTACAGCGGCATGCTCGCGATCAGCCGCACATTCTCAGCAAGAAGGCCTTGCGGCGCGAGCTGCAGCGCCCCATACGCCTGGCCGAGCGGTGTCTTCGAATCGTAAAAACCCGCGTAGCCGAGTCCGCTCGTGTGCGTGAGCAGATCGCGGATGGTGATATCGCGCTTTGCCGGCTCGGTCATGATATTGCCCCGTGCGTCCGTCCCCGTGTACACGCGAGGATTTGCAAACTCGGGCAGGAAGCGCGCCACCGGATCGTCGAGATGAAAGCGACCTTCCTCGTAGAGCATGAGCACCGCGACGCTAGTCACGGGCTTGGTCATGCTGGCGATGCGAAAGCGTGTGTCGAGCGTCATCGGATCCTGACGCTCGATGTCCCGGTATCCCACGGCACTGGAGTAGACGAGCTTGCCGTAGCGGGCCACCATCAGGACGTAACCGGCCGCCGTTCCCTTGGCCGCTTCGGTGCGAAAATACTCTGTCATGTGCTGCAGGCGTTCGGTGGAGAGCCCAACCGACGCCGGCGCGGTCACCGGTAGTGGTCGCGCCGCCGTATCGCGGGCGAGCGACGAATATGCGATACACATCAGGACGGCAGCCAGAGCTGGCAGGGGTATTCGCATCGGCAGCTGCCTCCTTATGAACAGTGCTCGATTTTGCGTGATCCGGGCGCACATGCAAGACTAGGCTGCTGCGAAATAGCGAGCAGGTGGAACCATTGCTCGGCGCTCTCGCGACGCGAGCACAAATATCTTGTTCCGGGTGACCCAAAATTTTTATTGCTGGTATCCCGGGCAGAGTCTTTATGCTGGGGACGCAAGCTAACGCACGCACCGAGGTGCGAAATGCCCTGCGCCGGCCCCAAGCGCCGCTTGCATCTGCGCCCGGGTCCTGCTTCAGCGAGCGGAGTGCCCTTTCATGAGAATTGGTTTTATCGGGCTCGGCAATGTCGGCGGAAAGCTCGCCGGTACACTCTTGCGCAATGGCCACGACCTGACCGTCCGGGATCTGGGTGAGTCGCTCGTTCAGTCCTTTGTCGAACGGGGTGCCCTGCATGCCGCCTCGCCGAAGGCCTTGGCTGAGTCGGTCGACCTGATAATCACCTGCCTGCCGTCGCCCGCCGCGAGCGCCGAAGTCGTCGAGGGCAGGGACGGTATTCTCGCCAGCCTGCGCAAGGGACAAATCTGGCTCGAGATGAGTACCACCGACCACGCGGAAGTGATCCGGCTCGGCGCGCTCGTCGAAGCCAAGGGCGGCATGGTCATGGATTGCCCCGTTTCGGGCGGTTGCCATCGTGCCGCCACCGGCAACATCGCGATTTTTGCGGGCGGCTCGCGCGCAACGTTTGATCGCGTGCTCCCGGTCCTGACCACCCTGGGACGGCGCATTCTTTACACAGGCCCGCTCGGCAGCGCGTCAACTTTGAAGGTCGTTACAAACTACCTGTGCACCGTTCACCTTGCGGCCCTCGCTGAAGCACTGACCGTTTGCCAGGTGGCCGGCATGGACATGAATACGGCGTATGAAGCCATCCGCATCTCATCCGGCAACTCGTTCGTCCATGAGACCGAGTCCCAGGTCATCCTCAACGGCAGCCGCGACATCAACTTCACTATGGACCTAGTCATCAAGGACGTGGGGCTCTTCGACAAGCTCGCCGAGGACCACCACGTTCCGCTCGAGCTCTCGCCGCTGGTCCTCAACATCTTCAAGGACGGCCAGCGGCGTTACGGGCCGCGCGAGCACTCACCCAATATCATCAAGCGGCTGGAGGAGGCCTGCGGCGTCAGAGTGCACGGGGAGGGCTTTCCGGCGGAAATCACGGATGATGAACCCGAGGCGCCGGGTTACGAAGTGATCCCGCGAGGCGGCAAGTCCGCTGCGTGACCGCGCAGGCGCTGGTTCTCCGGGTCGAACAGTGGCTCGCGTCCGACAACCGCCGCACGCCGCTCGCCGAGCACGTCGACCTCGAGCTCAACGCCCGGCTTGGCGAGATCGCTGCGTACGTACGCGAGAGCGATGCTCTTCTTCAGCGTGTGGCTCCACACTCCGGACGTCGCGAGGCCCACGTTGACGCCACCGGCGAACACGCTGCTGCAATAGGGCACATCGGCGGTGCCGTCTTCGGTGAGCACCAGCGGCACGAAGCGGCAACGGGGCCCACGATCGCGCTCTGCCATGAGCGCATCGCGGCCGACAAAGTCCTTCTTGTTGAAGTCGATGAAGCGGTCGAGCGAAGCCTCGAGCGGCGAGTAGCCCGACTCGAGATCCGATTTCCAGCCGCGGTAGCACTTGTCGATGCGCAGGCTGTCCATCGCGTACATGCCGAAATGACGCAGCCCCTGTTCGCGGCCCGCTTCCATGAGATCCTCGTAGATCAGCGGCAGAGAGTCGGTGGGTGCGTGCAG
>JANPCY010000344.1:0-8590 GCA_031431175.1 Steroidobacteraceae bacterium
CGCGTCCTGCTCGACGCCGGGTACCGCACCCTGACCGCGGACTGTGGAGTCGACGGAGTCATTGAAGCGCTGGCTGCCGCGATTGAAGGGCTCCCAGGGGTCCTCTGGCACGGTTTTCTGCGTGGTCGCGCAGCCCGAGAACCAGATCGCCAGTGAGGCAACCAGAAGACTCGCGCGGATTACGACAGTCATCCGGCGATTCCGTGAGTGACCCGATTCGTCGAATTCCGGTTTGAGCGGTCATCCTCCGACCGCGGGTTTTCAGGGCCGGCAACTTCGTGGGCGCGCTTGCCTTTTGGCAGGTACTCCTGCAATTCGCGGATGCGCGCGTCAAAGCGCGCGCGTTGCACGTCATTGAGGCCAGGAACAGCCTGCGCAAGCCGCAACTGGTCGATCGCGAGCGCCAGGTCGCCGCTGATGACATGGTATTCGGACATATAGTAATAAGCGTCGGCGACATCACCCGCGGCATTTGCGGCGAGTGCGGTGTAGCGGGCCTGCTGTGGCGTCGGCGGGACATTATTGAACAGGTCAAGCAGCACGATGTGCGCCAGTTTCGAGTCGCCGTCGCGCATCAGGGTCTCGGCATAGCGCATGGTGACCGGGACGCTGCGCGGGAACAGGCTCATCGCCTTCTCCAGTGTCATCCTGGCGGCATCGACACGTCCCGACGCGAGGAAGGCCTGTCCCAGTGCCACATGGTAATGGGTGACATCGGGCCGCCGCGCGAGCAGATCCTGCAGGATCGGGATTGCCTGCTCGGGGGCATCCGATCTAATTAATGCGAGCGAGCGGCCGTACAGTTCCCCATCGGTCGAAGGAAGGTCTGCGCTCTGCGCATTGTAGTAGAGGCCGCGGAAATTGGTCTCTGGCGGTAATGACTCGACAGCGAGCCGCTCGCGGATCAGCGCGTAACTGGTGCTGTCCCCATGGCGCGGCCGGTCGAGTTTGCTGGCGCGGTCGCGTGTCTCTGCAATTCGCTCGGTGGTGACCGGATGGCTGCGCAGCAGCTCCGGGATGTTCTTGCCGGCACTTCCGCCACGTTGCTGCAGCGTCCAGAAAAAGTCCGGCATGCCGCCCGGATCGAAACCGGCCGCAGCCAGGATGCCGATGCCGACCCGGTCCGCTTCGGTCTCATTCGAGCGTGTAAAATTGATTTGCTGCTGGGCGGCAAGGCCTTGCGCAGCGGCGACGGTCCCCATCACGGCGTCGCTCGGCATCCCCGTCGTTGCGCCGATGAGTATCGCCGCCAGAATGGCCGCGGCCGAAGCCAGGTTGGACCGGCCAGAATTCTGCACCGAGCGCGCAATATGCCTCTGCGTCACATGCGCGATTTCGTGCGCCAGTACACCGGCCAGTTCACTCTCGTTTCGAGTCGCCTTCACCAGGCCGGCGTTGACGCCGATGAATCCGCCGGGCAGCGCGAATGCGTTGATGCCGGTGTCCTTGACCGCAAAGAAGGTGAAGCGATGCGCGCCTTCATGCGCGTTGCTGGCCAGGTTCATGCCGAGCGTCTGCAGGTACTCGTTGATCTCGGGGTCCTCGACGATCTGTCCGGCATCACGCAGGCTGCGCACGATCATCAGCCCGATCTTGTATTCGTCTTCCAGAGACAGTGTCGTGCTGGCGGGTGTGCCGATGTCCGGCAGGTCGCCACCCGGCAGCTGCGCCTGAACGGCGGTGCCGTGGACCGTCAAAAGCAGGGACAGAAAGATTCTAGTCGCGCGCATCCGATCGTTCCTGGTAAAGCGGATTCGACTGCCCAAGCGCCGGTTGGTTCGCGTCCGCGCCGATCACAATACTTCAGAGGCGAAATCGGCCAGCCGCGAGCGCTCGCCGCGCACCAGTGTCACATGACCGGCGTGCGGCCAGCCCCGGAAGCGGTTGACGACGTAGGTCAGACCCGATGTCGTCTCGGTCAGATAGGGCGTGTCGATCTGGCCGATATTGCCCAGGCATACCAGCTTGGTGCCGGGGCCCGCGCGAGTCACGAGGGCCTTCATCTGCTTTGAAGTCAGATTCTGCGCCTCGTCCAGGATCAGGTATCGGTTAAGGAATGTCCGTCCGCGCATGAAGTTGAGCGAGCGGATCTTGATGCGATGGCGCAGCAGATCCTGCGTTGCAGCGCGGCCCCAGCTGCCGCCATCCTGGCTCTGTGTGAGCACCTCCAGGTTGTCCATCAACGCGCCCATCCAGGGCTCCATCTTCTCCTCCTCCGTGCCCGGCAGGAATCCGATGTCCTCGCCCAGCGGGATCGTCACACGGGTCATGATTATTTCGCTGAAACGGTTCGTCTCGAGCGTCTGCATCAGCCCAGCCGCCAGGGTCAGCAGGGTCTTGCCGGTTCCCGCCGGGCCCAGGATCGTGACGAAGTCGATCTCCGGGTCCAGCAGCAGGTTCAGTGCAAGATTCTGTTCGCGATTGCGCGCGGTAATGCCCCAGATCGCGTGCCGCCCGCTGCGGTAATCCTGCGTCAGCTCGAGGCGGGCAGAGTCGTCCTCGACCGTGCGCACGATTGCTTCGAAGGAATCGCCGCCGCTGTCGAACAGGAACTGGTTCGGCTGCCATTCGCGCACCAGCGGACCCCGGACCCGGTAGAAAGTGCGGGCTTGCTCCTGCCAGGACTCCACATTGTTGCCGTGCGTTTCCCAGAAGTCCGCGGGCAGTCCGGTCACGCCGGTAAACAGCAGGTCGGCATCCTCGATCGTGCGATCGTTGTAGTAATCTTCCGCTTGCACGCCGAGTATTGCCGCCTTGATGCGCAGGTTGATGTCCTTCGACACCAGCGTCACGCGTGTAGCGGGCATCTCCAGTTGCAGCGCGAGCGTGTAACCCAGCAGCGCATTGTCTATGCCATGACCAGGCAGTGTGTCCGGCAGACCGGCTGCCAGCCGCCGCGTCTGGAAAAACAGCCTCCCACTCGGTGGCTTCTTGCCGTGATCGCCGCTGCGGCCCACCGGCAGCTCGAGGCCCCGGTCGATCTGCTCCTTGGTCGCATTTGCCATCAGCTCGTCGAGGAAGCGGCTGACCTGCCGGACATTGCGCGCGGATTCGGAAAGTCCCTTCTTGCCGGCATCGAGCTCCTCGAGCACGCCCATCGGTACGTAGATGTCGTGTTCCTCAAAGCGGAAGATTGCGGCCGGGTCGTGCATCAACACATTGGTGTCCAGCACGAATGCGCGCCGGGCGTCTTTTGCAGGACGGGTTTTCAGCATTTCGGTATCACAGCTGGCGGACTGCCGCCAGCACCTGCTCAGCGTGGCCGGCCACCCTGAGCTTGCGCCATTCCTGGCGCAGGACGCCTTCAGTGTCGACCAGAAAAGTAGTGCGTTGCACCCCCATCAGCTTGCGGCCATACATGTTCTTCTCTTTCCAGACCGCGAAGCGCGCCGCGATGGCATGGTTCAGGTCGGATCCAAGCGCGAACGGAAAGCGCATCTTGTCCCTGAACTTGTGGTGCGACTCCAGCGTGTCGGTTGAGATGCCGAGGATTATCGTGCGCGCGCGCCGGAATGCTGGGGCAAGGTCGCGGAAATCGCCGCCCTCGAGCGTGCAACCGGGCGTGTTGTCACGGGGATAGAAATAGATGACGACATTTCTGCCGCGCTGGTCACTAAGCCGGAAATCTCCGCCGGTCGTCGGGATGACGAAGTCCTGCAGCTTCCGGCCGACGCTGATTGTGGTCATGGCGATGGCTGGACCCCCGTTACCGTCCGCAGCGGTCAATTCTTGACTGGCTCGAGAATCGCGTCGAGGTTCATCTGGTCGCAAAAGTCCATGAACTCTTCGCGCAATGCGCCAACATGGATGCGTGCCGGCACGTTGACGATCATATAGACGGAAAACATCTGCGCGCCAGTGTGTGCCGCGGCGTAGCCACGCGTCGAAAGCTCGCCGATGTCGATTCCGCGCGCCGCGAAGAAACCGGAGGCCGCCGAGACGATGCCTGCCTGATCCAGGCAGACCACATCGACGGAGTAGGGAATCATGTCCTCGCGCGCGGCGCGCTCGGCGGTCCGGCGCACCTGGATCGTGACGCCGGATGTCTCCGCCAGCTTGTTCAGCTCTGTCTCGATCCTGGCGATTGAATGCCAATTCCCAGAAACCAGCAGCAACATCGCGAAATCGGAGCCAAGCGCCGTCATTCGGCTCTCGCTGATGCTTCCACCGCAGTCGGCGACAGTTTTCGAAAGGTCGTGGACCAGACCGATGCGGTCGTTGCCGATGGCCGAGATTGCGATGAACTGTTTCATGCGGGAAAGAACGGGGATGACGAGTGCAGTCTACCGGGATCGGCATGACGATGATACGCCGGCTCCACGATCGCTTGCGCCGGCGAGCCACGCGCCAGTACGATCCCGCCTCCGCTGCCAATTCATCTGGAGGTGCGATGTTTCGCGGCAGCCTGGTCGCGCTGGTGACGCCGATGACGGAATCGGGCGAAGTGGACCATGTCGCGTTTGGGCGGCTGCTGGACTGGCATGGCCGGCAGGGCACCGATGGCATCGTTATCTGCGGCACGACCGGAGAATCCGCCACGGTCACGCCCGCCGAGACCGCGGAACTACTGCAACTCGCCGTCCAGCGCATCGGTGGCCGCATTCCGGTTATCGCGGGCACCGGCAGTAATTCGACGGCGGACGCCGTCGCGAGGACGCGCGCTGCCTGCGAACTCGGCGTCGACGGCGTGCTGGTCGTGACGCCCTACTACAATCGCCCGCCCCAGGAAGGCCTGTACCGCCATTTCAGTCAGGTCGCCGATGCGGCGAGTGTTCCGCTGATCCTTTACAACGTGCCGTCCAGGACTGCCTGCGACCTGCTGCCCGAGACCATCGAGCGGCTCGCCGCGCACCCACAGATCATCGGGATCAAGGAGGCGACCGGCAGCTCCGAGCGCGGTGCCGAAGTCCTCGCGCGCTGTGGGGATGACTTCTTGCTGCTTTCGGGCGACGATACAACCTGCCGGGACCTGATCCGGAGCGGCGCGCAGGGCGTCATCTCGGTCACCGCGAATGTTGCGCCGAAGCTGATGCGCGAAATGGTCGGTGCGGCGCTCGCGGGCGATCAGGTATACGCCGGGGAACTAGACGATCGTCTTGGTGGTCTGCACCGGGCGTTGTTCGTCGAAGCGAATCCGATTCCGGCCAAATGGGCGCTTGAGCGGCTGGGCCTGATCAGTGCCGGAATCCGTCTGCCGCTGACCTGGCTGGCGGAGACACATCATGGGCCGGTGCTCGCGGCCATGCGTCGCGCAGGGGTCGTCGAATGAGGACACAAATGAAGTGGGCAAGGTTGTTGTTACTGCTGCCGGTCTGCGTATTCGCCGGCGCTTGCAGTCTGCTGCCCGATGCCAATTCGGGTTGCGACGAGGCGCAGCCGTACCAGTCCGCACAGGACTTACCGCCATTGCGCGTGCCGGATGGCGCCGACGTCCCCGACACCCGCAATGCCATGCACGTTCCAACCGTCAGCGCACCGCAGGTCCCTGACAGCGAAGGACGCTGTCTCGACCACCCGCCGAGTTATGGTGCGAAGCCCGCAGCCGGGTGACACGCCGCCGGTTGCCGCACTCACGGTCGTCCGGTAGGCTTCGCAGCCCCGGAGAGGTGGCCGAGCGGTCGAAGGCGCTGGACTGGAATTCCAGTAATATCCAAAAGGTATTCGTGGGTTCGAATCCCACCCTCTCCGCCAGTAAATGATCAAGGGCCCGGCAGGCTCTAGTCCTGCTGACCCTCTGCATGCGCATTACCGCCCGAGGTGATCGATTCGTAAGCGCGGGCAAAGGCGGCCAGGAACACCGTGGGTAGTCCCGCGTCTCCCGACTGGACGGTCGCCCGAAACAGTTCGCGATAGCGATTCCAGAGACGAACTTGCATTTCGTTTGCGGCCCGGCCCTTGGCGCTGCGGCCGAGCTGTGATTCCAGTTCGTCGGGATCGAGCTTTTCAAACACCGCTGCCAGCGCTGCGCGCAATGCCGCAGGAATCGCAATTTCGTGGTGCCGGGCACGCCTGAACTGGCCGCGGATCTCGTCAATTGCCCGCGCATCGCCAGGCCCTCGACCGGCCAGCAGCATCTCCAGCAGCGGTTCGACCGCGGAGATCTGCGCCACCGAACCGGTCGCGTCGCGCCCGCGCGCGCCGGAAGTGATGCCGAAATCGCCCGCAAATTCTGCGCGGGCCTGGGCGAGTTCGGTGAAGCCCACCAGCGTTTCACGCAACAATTGACCAGCCTGGTGCAGGGCCGCGATGCGAGACTCGGGGGGCAGCGCGCGCGGGTCAATGCCCGCGCCTTTGCACAGCGCGACGAGTCCGGGCCACAGCTCCCGCTCATCGCGAGCGCGGCCGGAGGGCGCCTGCGCGGCTGGTAGTACTGGAGCCGGGGCCGGTGCGGCGGCCGGCGGCGTGACTGCGGCGGTATCCGGGCGGCGGCGCGGACGCGAATCACGTTCACGCCTGCTGGTCGCAAGGAAGTCCTTGACCTCAAAGGAGGCATCGAGGTCGTCCGCGCTGATCGGCTGTACCTCATGGGCGAGGAAGTCGTTGCCGCCGGAAATTTCGACCTCAATGTCGTACTCGCCGATCCGGATGCGATCGCCATTCTCCAGCTGATGCACGCGTTGCAGCCCCAGCGGCTCGTCGGAATCATTGATGAATGTGCCGTTGGTGCTGAGATCACGCAGCCACCAGGTGCCGCCGCGGTGCTCGATCTCGGCGTGCCGCCCTGAAACGTAGCGATCCTTGTCGCGCAGCACCCAGTCGTTGTTGTCGAGGCGCCCGATGCGCCCGCCATTGACGCCGAATGTCCAGCCCGAGTGCCGGCCGGCTGATGCGGCGTTGTCGCTGACAATCTTCAACTTGAGAGCCATTAAAAGACCCCGGAGCGGGCGGCCGATGGACTCCGGTCGCCGCATTACGCCTGACTGGACCGGTATAATAGCGCGGCCACGGCAGGACGACCCCCACCCGGATCATGGCTGCAAGTCACATATTCAAAGTCATGTTCGTCAATCAGGGCAAGATCTACGAGATCTACGCCCGCAAAGTCAGCCATGGGGGGCTGTTCGGCTTCATCGAGATCGAGGAGCTCGTGTTCGGCGAGCGCAGCAGTGTCGTGGTCGATCCGGTTGAAGAGCGCATCCAGACCGAATTCGCAGGCGTCAAGCGCAGCTACCTACCGCTGCACTCGATCATCCGCATCGACGAAGTGCGCAAGCAGGGCGTCAGCAAGATCAGCACGCTCGAGGGTGGAAATGTCACCCAGTTCCCGGTCCCGATGTATCCCGCCGGTACCGACCCGGGCGCCAAGCGCTGACGGCGCTCGATGCTGGTACTCGCAGGCGCTCCCGCACTCTCCGATTTCCGCCTCGAGAGACTCCTCGTGTCGCTGCGCCGCGCCGCGCCGTCGATGCGGCGGGTCCAGGTTCGCTACCGTCACTTCGTGGATTACTCGCGCGCACCCGAAGCCGAAGAGTTGCGGATCCTGGAGCGCCTGCTCGACCGTGATCCATGTGGGTCAGAGGCGGCCGGCGGCCAGTTGCTGCTGACCGTGCCGCGGCCGGGCACGATCTCGCCCTGGTCGTCCAAGGCGACCGACATCGCGCATGTCTGCGGCCTCAACTTTGTGCGGCGCATCGAGCGCGGCAGGCTGTGGCAATTCGAATCAGAAACAGAGCTTGCACCGGCAGAGCTCGCGGCAATTGCCGCATCGCTGCATGATCCAATGACCGAGGCGGTGTTGGCGGACCCGGCCAGTGCGGCGAGGTTGTTCGAATCCCTTGAACCGCGACCGATGGCGAGCATTGCGCTCGGCTCCGCGCCGGAAGCGGCGCTCGCAGGTGCCAATGCTGAACTCGGGCTCGCCCTGTCGGCAGAAGAGATCGACTATCTCGCGGACGTCTATGTGCGCTTGGGGCGAGATCCGACAGATGTCGAGCTCATGATGTTCGCGCAGGCGAACAGCGAGCATTGCCGCCACAAGATATTCAATGCCGACTGGGTCATCGACGGTGTCACGCAGCAGAAATCGCTGTTCACGATGATCCGCCACACGCGTGATCAGAGTCCCGACGGCGTGCTGTCTGCCTACAGCGACAACGCAGCCGTTATTGCGGGTCCGAACGCAAGCCGCTTTTTCCCGGGTGCAGCGGATCGCCACTATCGATGGCACGACGAGCCGGTCGATATCCTGATCAAGGTGGAGACCCACAATCACCCGACGGCAATTTCGCCGTTTCCGGGGGCGGCCACCGGATCGGGCGGTGAAATACGGGATGAGGGCGCGACCGGGCTCGGGGCGAAGCCGAAAGCCGGCCTGGTGGGATTCACGGTGTCGAATCTGCGGATACCGGGATTCGGGCAGCCCTGGGAGATTGACATTGGCCGGTCGCCGCGCATCGCTTCGGCGCTCGACATCATGCTCGACGGACCGATCGGTGCAGCCGCTTTCAACAATGAATTCGGTCGGCCGGGAATCCTCGGCTACTTCCGCACTTTCGAAATGGGATTGCGGTCCGATCCCGGTGGCGTCATCCGCGGCTATCACAAGCCGATCATGATCGCTGGCGGCCTCGGCAACGTGCGGCGCATGCAC
>JANPCY010000345.1:0-10782 GCA_031431175.1 Steroidobacteraceae bacterium
GAACAGCTTCTGGATGCTCGAGCCGAGGCCGACGCCGAACCATTCGCCGCGGCCGATCGCAATCAGCGACTGGGTCAGCTGGAATCCGCTGTTGAATGGATCAGCCCAGGGATTCAGGAACGCCGTCAGGCGCTGCAGACGATAGCCGCTCGACATGGCGACCGCTGCTATACCCACACCGCCGATGGCGCATATTGTGAGGAAATCCCTGAGCCGCGCGCCTGCCACGAACAGCACGGCAGTGCCGGTCACGCACAGCACGACGGCGGCGCCGAAATTCGGCTCGATCAACAACAGCAACGCAGCGGCCAGCAGCACGGCAAGCGGCTTGAAGAATCCCTGGGCGCTGCTCTTGAGTTCCATCTGGTGGCGCACTGCGTAGATCGCCGTGTAGGTCAGCAAAAGCCAGCGCGCCAGTTCCGACGGCTGGAAATTGACCGGACCCAGGCGGATCCAGCGACGGCTGCCATTGACTTCGTGGCCGAGGCCCGGAATCAGCACCAGAACCAGCAGCAGGAAGCTGCCGACCAGCAGCACCGGCGCTGCGCGCTGCCACAGCGAGATCGGCACCAGCAGCAGGGCACCCGCGAATGCACAACCGACCAGCGCCGACAGGATCTGGCGCTCGAAGTGGAAGAACGGATCGCCCGTCTGGCGTTCGGCGACATTGAGCGAGGCGGAAGCCACCATCACGAGGCCGATCAACAGCAGGCAGAAGGTCGCAGCGACGATCACCGGATCCAGTACGAGTCGCGACTGGCGGCCAGCAGAGCGCGAATATTGAAGTGCCACGCCGGCCGTCATTGCGCCTGCCTCCGCGCCGCTGTGGCGAACTCGTCGCCGCGATGCGCATAGTCACGAAACATGTCGAAACTCGCGCAGGCGGGAGACAGCAGCACGATGTCGCCGGGTTGCGCGAGGCGCGCAGCGCTTGCGACTGCTGCTTCCATCGAATTTACATAGTGGACGGCGCAACTGCCCGCGATCGCCGCACCGAGCACGCGCGCATCGCGACCGATCAGCAGCGCGTCACGCACCTTGCCGCGGCAGGCTGCGGCCAGCGGCGTGAAGTCCTGGCCCTTGCCGTCGCCGCCGGCAATCAACACGAGTGGTCCCGGCAGACCCGCGATGGCGGCCTGGGTGGCGCCGACATTGGTACCCTTGGAATCGTCGATCCAGCGCACCCCACGCGCTTCGGCCACGAGCTGCGAACGATGCGGCAGGCCCTCGAAGCGGGCCAGCACGCCGGTCATGGCCGCGCGCGGCATGCCACAGGCAGTGCCGACAGCAAGTGCGGCGAGCGCGTTGGCCGCATTGTGGCGGCCCG
Source organism: Steroidobacteraceae bacterium (assembly GCA_031431175.1). Lineage (GTDB taxonomy): Bacteria > Pseudomonadota > Gammaproteobacteria > Steroidobacterales > Steroidobacteraceae > SCUD01. The sequence goes on from JANPCY010000345.1 coordinate 1,328, forward strand.
GCAGCCTCAGCGCGTCCACTGGCATCAGCGCCTCACTGCCCGCAGCGAGCCAGTCCCTGCCGTCACGGGCAAGCACGCGGAAATCTGCATCGCCGCGCGACAGGCTGAATCCCAGTCGTGGCTGGCCCGGTCGCGTCATGCGGCAAACCAGCGCATCGTCGAGATTGACGATTGCCGTCGCACAGCGCTCGAAGATGCGTGCCTTGGCGGCCGCGTATTCCGCGACATCGCGATAACGGTCGAGGTGATCGGGCGTCACATTCAGGATCGCGGCGGCCTCGAGTTGCAGTGAATACGTGGTTTCGAGCTGATAGGACGACAACTCGAGCACGTACATCGCCGCCGGGGGGCCAGCCAGCAGGTCGAGCGCGGGCTCACCCAGGTTGCCGCCGATACGCACCAGGATGCCGGCAGCATTTGCCATCTCGCCGACCAGCGTCGTCACGGTGCTCTTGCCATTGGTGCCGGTGATACCGATCAGCCGACCGCCGGCCTCGCGCGCGAACAACTCGATGTCACCGATCAGGTCCAGGCCGCGTGCGGCCGCCTGCTGCAGGAAGGGCTCGCGTAGCGAGACGCCTGGGGAGATGACGATCTGGTCCGCGCCATCGAGGAGCGCTGTGTCAAATCCGCCGAGGAAGGTCTCCGCCGTCGGCACCAGGCGTCGCAGTTCAGGCAGACCCGGGGGCGAGGAACGCGAGTCGGTCACGATCAGGCGATGCCCGCGCGCCGCCAGATGGCGCGCGCAGGAAACTCCGGTGCGGCCGAGACCGACGATGACACTGCGTGGGCCGGTTGCTGCCTGCTGCATCAGCGTAGCTTCAAGGTCGCCAGCCCGATCAGGACCAGCATGAAAGAAATGATCCAGAAGCGGACGATGACCTTGGGCTCGGCCCATCCCTTCAGCTCGTAGTGATGGTGGATCGGAGCCATCCGGAAGATCCGCTTGCCGCGCAGCCGGAATGAAGCGACTTGCAGCACGACGGAGACCGTCTCGAGCACGAAAATCCCGCCCATGATCGCGAGCACAAGTTCCTGGCGCACGATCACCGCGACGACACCGAGCGCGGCGCCGAGTGCCAGCGCCCCGATATCCCCCATGAACACCTGCGCGGGATAGGTGTTGAACCACAGGAATCCGAGACCGGCGCCCACGATGGTCGCGACGAAGATCAGCACCTCGCCCGCGCCCGGCACGTAAGGAATCTGCAGGTAGGCAGCAAAGTTGACGTTACCCGTGACGTAGGCGAATACGCCGAGTGCGCCAGCCACCATCACGCAGGGCATGATCGCGAGGCCGTCGAGGCCGTCGGTCAGGTTGACCGCATTGCTCGAGCCCACGATGACGAAATACGTGAATGCGATGAATGTGGCCGCGCTCATCGGCAGCGCAACGCTCTTGAAGAACGGCAGGTAAAGCGCCGTCTCGGTGGCGCCCTGCGCCGTCATCCAGAGCGCAAGCGCGGCGGCAAGGCCCGCCACCGATTGCCACAGGTATTTCCAGCGCGCCGCAAGCCCCTTCGGGTCGCGTATTACAAGCTTCAGGTAATCGTCGTAAAAACCGATCAACCCGAATGCCAGCGTGACGCCGAGCGCAATCCAGACGAATCGATTGTTGAGTCTCGCCCACAGCAACGTGCCAACGGTCATCGCGACCAGGATCAGCGCGCCACCCATGGTCGGCGTGCCCATCTTGCCGAGGTGCGTATCCGGACCGTCATTGCGGACGACCTGACCGATCTGCCGCTCGGCAAGCTTGCGGATCATCCACGGCCCGACCAACAACGCAATTGAAAGCGCGGTGAGCGCCGCAAGGATCCCGCGCAGCGTCAGGTAGCCGAAGACCCGGAAGCCCCCGTAGTAACCCGCCAGCCAGTCGAATAGATCCAGCAGCATGCGCCTGCCCTCAGTTGCCATTGCCGGCGGCCGCGAGCGGCTGCAGCAGCCGGTCCACGACACGCTCGAGTCGATTGACGCGCGAGCCCTTGACTAGCACCGTCACGCCGGTATCGAGGCCTGCGCCCACCGCCTCGGCGAGACGCCCTACGTCCTCGAACCAGCCGCCCTGCGCTCCGAATGCCGCGACCGCGAGCCGCGCGGGCGCGCCGATTGCGAACAGGCGCGTGACGCCGGCGCGGCGCGCGTAATCGCCGATGCCGGTATGGCTCGCCTCGGTGTGCGACCCGAGTTCTGCCATCTCACCGAGCACCAGCCAGTGTTCGCCTGGCAGGCTGCACAACACGTCGATACCGGCGCGCACCGAGCTCGGATTCGCGTTGTAGGAATCGTCGATCAACCAGGAGCCGCGCGGACCCGCCTTCAGCTGCAGGCGACCGCTGACCGGGCTCACCCGTTCGAGCCCCGCAACGATGGCCGGCAATGAAACGCCCGCGGCATGCGCGGCAGCAGCGGCGCCGAGCGCATTCATGACGTTGTGTCGGCCCGCGAGCCGCAACCGCACACGCGCCTGCTCGCCGCCAATGGCGAGCGTGAACACCGTGACGAATGCGCCGGACTCGATGCGTCCTTGCAGGCCGGTCGCGCGCACCTCGGACGCCGCCTCGATGCCGAAGCGGATCTGGCGCGCGCCGCGCGCCATCTTCTGCCACAACTCGTGAAAGGGATCGTCTGCGTTGATCACCGCGACACCGGTATCGGTCAGCGCGGCGAACATCTCGCCCTCGGCCCGCGCGACTCCGGCAAGATCGCCAAAGCCCTCGAGGTGTTCGTCACCTGCATTGGTGACAAGCGCGATCGCAGGCAGCGCCATACCTGCCAGCGCCGCGATTTCGCCCGGGTGGTTGGCGCCCATTTCGATCACGGCAAAGCGGTGACCGGGTTCGAGCCGCAGGAGCGTCAGCGGCACGCCCAGATGGTTGTTGAGATTGCCGCGGGTCGCAAGCGTCGGGCCGGCGCCAGTGAGGATGCTCGCCAGCAGCTCCTTGGTCGTAGTCTTGCCATTGCTGCCACCGATGCCGATGACCGTCGCGTCAGAGCGTTCACGCCAGGCCTGCGCGAGCGCCGCGAGCGCAGCAATCGCATCCGTGACCACAATCTGCGCAATCGGCGCGTCGGCCGTCTTCTCGACGACGGCGCCTGCGGCACCGCGTCCTGCTGCGATCGTGACGAATGCGTGGCCGTCGAAGCGCTCGCCACGCAGCGCAAAGAACAACTCACCCGGATTCAGCGTGCGCGAATCGATCGAGACACCTGCAAAGGCGATATCGGCGCCCACGAGACGACCTGCGGTCACGGCTGCGACTTCGGAGAGCCGGCCGTTCAAGGCGCCGCTCCGCCCTGCCGCTGCAGGAATTCCCGGTCGCTCCAATGGCGGCGCTCGGCGCCGACCAGCTGGTAATCCTCGTGACCCTTGCCGGCGATCAGCACGACATCCCGGGGTCCCGCTTCGGCGAGCGCCGTTTCGATCGCCAGCGCGCGGTCGCGCTCGACGAGTGCGTGTGCGGGCGACCTGAAGCCCGACAGGATCATCCCGACGATGCGGTCCGGATCTTCGCTGCGCGGATTGTCGTCGGTCACGATGACCCGGTCCGCGAGCCGCTCGGCCGCCGCACCCATCAGCGCGCGCTTGCCGGTATCGCGATCACCGCCGCAGCCGAACACCACCAGCACGCGGCCGGCCGCGTGCGCGCGCACTGCTGCCAGCACCTTGGCGAGCGCATCCGGCGTGTGGGCATAGTCCACGATCGCGAGCGCGCCATTCGGCAGCCGGAAACCCTCCATACGCCCCGGCGGCGCCGTGCCGAATGCAAGCGCCGCGAACGCCGCGTCGACATCGACGTCCCAGGCCAGCAGCAAGCCGAGCGTGATCGCAAGGTTTTCGGCGTTGAAAGTCCCCACCAGGCGCGACTGCAGCCGACGGCGGCCAAAATGACCGTCGACCGCGAGCGCGAGCCCGTCGGCTGCGGCTTCAATGCGCGTGACGTGAATGAATCGTTCCGTGGCAGGGCGTTCGCCGCCGACCGCCACGGAGGTCAGCGTGACGCCGGGCGCGAGCACGGCGGCAAAACGCGCCCCGACCGGATCGCCGGTGTTGATGACGGCGTGCTCGAGCCCCGGCAGGCGGAACAGGCGCTGTTTCGCGAACGCATACTGTTCGATGCTGACGTGGTAGTCGAGATGATCGCGGCTCAGATTGCAGAACGCGGCAACGCGCAGGCGCACACCGTCGATGCGCCCCTGGTCGAGCGCGTGCGAAGAAACTTCCATGGCGACGTGGGTCGCGCCGGCGTCCGACAGTGCGCGCAACTGCCGGTGCAGCGTGACGACGTCGGGTGTGGTGAGCGCAGCACTCGCGAGCTCCGGCGGGAAGCCCGAGCCCAGCGTGCCGAGATAGGCACCGCGACGCGCGGCACCGTTGGCGGCGCTCGCGAGCAGCCAGGCGCAGGTGGTCTTGCCATTCGTGCCCGTCACGCCCGCGACCGCGAGCCGCGACCAAGGCGCAGCGTAGAATCGATCGGCGATTTCGCCGAGCCGGCTGCGTAGCGCCGGCACCGGCACATTGGCAACCTGATCCGGCGCGACTTCGGGTATGCGGCCTTCGCCCGGGTCCCACAGCACCGCGCAGGCACCGGCAGCGATTGCCTGGGACCGATGTTCGAGCCCATGCTGATTGCCGCCACGCAGCGCGATAAAGGCGTCTCCCTTGCGGACGGCGCGCGAATCAAGTGCAAGACCCACGATCTCGATTGCCGGCGCCGCTGCGATGCCTGCGAGCAGCGCATCAAGCGTCTTCGATCCTGCGGCCGCGGATTTCAAGGCGCGACCCCGGCGACGGTGACCGGCGCGACCTGTGCCAGATCATCCGGGGCCACCGACATCAGCCTGAGCGCCCCGGACAGCACAGCCGAGAACACCGGTGCTGCGACGTCGCCGCCGTAATACAGCGCGCCGCCGGGTTCATCGATCATCACGACCACGGCGAGCCGCGGCCGCGAGGCTGGCACGACGCCTGCGAATACGGCTAGGTAACGATCCGTCGAATAACCTCCCGCGGTCGCCTTCCAGGCGGTGCCTGTTTTTCCGGCCACCCGATAGCCTGGCACGGTCGCTTTTTCGCCCGTGCCGCCCGGATTCACGGCATCCTCGAGCAGGTCGATCAGTTCGCGCGCGATTTTTTCCTGCAGCACGCGCGTGGCGGGCGCGGGTTCCTGTGCGCGACGGAATGTGATCGGCCGGTGCAGGCCGAGTGCGCCGACGGTCGCATAGGCCTGCGCGAGCTGCAGCGGCGTCACCGAAAGGCCGTAGCCATAGGCCATCGTCGCAATGCCGATGGGCCGCCAGTGCGCGGCATTGCTGAGAAGACCCGCCGACTCGCCGGGAAAGCCGCTGGCCGTGACTTCGCCGAAGCCGAGCGTGCTCAGCGTCCCATGCATCTGTTCGGGTTCCAGCGACAGCGCGATCTTCGCCATGCCGACATTGCTCGAGCGCGCCAGTACCTGCGAAAGGTCGATGACGCCGAGATCGTGCTTGTCCTGGATGGTCTTGATGCCGACCTTGAACGCCGTCGTGTCGATCATCGATTCGGGCCGGTATCGGCCGGAGGAAAGCGCCGCGGCGATGACGAACGGCTTGATGCTGGATCCCGGCTCGAAGATGTCCGTGGCCGCGCGATTGCGATAGTGGCTGACTTCGTACTGCTCACGGTCATTCGGATTGAATGACGGCTGGTTGACCATTGCGAGCACCTCGCCGGTCGCGACATCGATCACGATCACCGAGCCTGCGCGCGCGTGGTAGGTACGGATCGCGGCCTTCAATTCGCGATAGGCCAGGTACTGGATGCGCAGGTCGATGCTCGTGTAGAGGTCCTCGCCGGGCCGTGGTGCGCGAATGCTGTCAACGTTCTGGACGATGCGGCCGCGCCCGTCCTGGATCACACGCTTGCGGCCGTCGAGGCCCGCGAGCGACTGGTCGTACTCCAGCTCGAGACCCTCCTGGCCCGCCTCGTCGAGATTCGTGAATCCGAGCAGGTGCCCGGTGACTTCGCCATTCGGGTAATAACGGCGGTATTCACGCAACAGGTACACGCCGGGGATGCCGAGCGCCTTGATCTTCGCGGCCTCGGCCGGATCCATGTGCCGCGCGACGTACAGGAATTGCCGGTCGAGATTGCTGGTGATGCGCTGCGCCAGCCACTGCCGATCGCGCTTCAGCGCGCGCGCAAGACGCGGGATTTCGTCGGGCGCTTGCGCGAGCTCAGGCGGATTGACCCAGACCGTGTCGACCGGGGAACTGACGGCGAGCGGCTCGCCAAAGCGGTCCAGCACCGCGCCGCGATGAGCGGGCATCTTTGCGACCCGCGCGTAGCGCATGTCGCCCTGCCCGGCCAGGAATTCCTGGTCGAATACCTGCAATTGCAATGCACGTGCCAGCAGCGCCAATGCGAAGATCGCGAGCAGGCCGACCAGCAGCCGCGCGCGCAGGCGAAACTGTCCCGCATCGAACTCGGCTCCACCTTCGCGCGATTTCATGGCGCGACGATCCGCACTTCGTCCGGCGTCGGCAGCTTCATCCGCCTCTTGAGGCTGGCGACGCGCTCGACGAAACCAGGATTGGACCAGGTACTCTGCTCGAGCTGCACGAACAGCGTGCGCGCCTCATGTCGCGTGCGCACGACCGCGATCGCGGACGCCAGCACCGTGAGCCACAACACCGGCAATGCGACCAGTATCCAGCGGCGGCTCATGCGGCGAGCCTTTCGGCCGCGCGCAGCACGGCGCTGCGGGCGCGCGGATTGCGCCCGACTTCGCCGGCATCCGCGAATACGGCGCGGCCCACGAGCCTGAGCTTCGGCTGCGCGCCCGGCGGAACTTCCGGCAGGCCGGCAAAGGCCGGGTCTTCGCGCGAGGCGGCACGCATGAAGCGCTTTGCGATGCGATCCTCGAGCGAGTGAAAACTGATGACGACCAGACGGCCAGCGGGCGCGAGCGCATCGACGGCTTGCGGCAACGTGCGTTCGAGCTCGTCGAGCTCGGCATTCACGTGGATCCGCAATGCCTGGAAACTGCGGGTCGCCGGATGCAGGCCGGGCTGGCGGCGCGGAACGGCCGCGGCGATGACGGCGGCCAGGCCGGCGGTCGTCGTCAGTGGCGCCTGCGCGCGCGCCACGGCGATTGCCCATGCGATGCGCCGCGCATGGCGTTCTTCACCGAAACGCGCGATCACCATGGCGATTTCGCGTTCCGGCGCGCGCGCGAGCCATTGCGCAACGGATTCGCCGTGGCGCGGGTCCATGCGCATGTCGAGCGGCCCGTCGCGCAGGAAGCTGAAACCGCGGCGCGCGTCATCAAGCTGCGGCGAAGAGACACCGAGGTCGAACAGGATGCCGTCCACCGAGCCAGCGGGAACCAACTGGGAAAGCTCGGAGAATCTGGCCTGCCTGAATTTCGCGCGCGGATCGGAGCCGAACTGGTTGGCCGCCGCCGTGCTGGCTTCCGGATCGCGATCGATTGCAAGCAGAGTCCCCTTTTCCCCGAGCCGGCCGAGGATTGCCCCGGCATGGCCACCGCGACCGAAGGTGGCGTCCACGTAACGACCATCGCTGCGTATTGCGAGCGCATCGAGCGCGGCGTCCAGCAGCACCGGCGCGTGTCGCCCGCTCCCCGCTTTCACGTCCGGCGCGCCGCTCACGGCGCACCGTTCACAACGAAAGCGATCCCAGTTCCGCCGGCAACGAGACCGACGGTTCCTCGCCGTTCAACCATTGCTCGCGGCGCTCGTCCCAGCGCTGCTCGTCCCACAATTCGAAACGACTGCCCTGGCCGATCAGGACCGCCGCGTGATCCAGATGAGCGAACTCGCGCAGCTTCGGCGGCAGCAGCAGGCGGCCGTGTCCGTCGAGCTCGACGTCGGTCGCGTGGCCGACCATCAGTCGTTGCAGACGCCGCACGTGTTCATTCAGCGTCGGCAGCCGCATCAACTTGCGTTCGATTTCTTCCCAGTCGGGTAGCGGGTAAATCAGCAGGCATTGATCGCGATCGATCGTCACGACGAGGCGTGATTCGCCGCGTTGCTGCAGCTCTTCGCGATAGCGGGTCGGAATGACCATCCGGCCCTTCGCATCGAGGGTGACCTTGGTTGCGCCGCGAAACACGGTTCTGAACGGGACCAGGTCCCATTTCCTCCCACTTTTTCCCACTCGCTGCCACTATAGGCAGGCAATGGGGGTGGGTCAACAACAATCAGTGAAAAATAGTGTGACGGCTCAGGTACTTAGCGACGATCGCCGCGTCCCACATCGAGCTCGCCTGAGGGCCCGGAAATCAGCAACTTACGGGCCGCTCCTACAGCGACTTATCAGGTATCTCGTTTCTTACTTCTTTATTTGATAACAGATGGGAGTCGGCCGATAAGCCGGGTTCTGTCGTGGGCAACCATTCATCTGGGATGCACGTCGCCGTGCACCTCAAGCGGCCTACCCGGAAGCACGCGCGGGTCGCGCGCTGCGGCTTGTGCCGCATGCTTCCCTATTTGGCCTTGCTCCAGGCGGGGTTTGCCGTGCCGTCGCCGTTGCCGTCGACGCGGTGCGCTCTTACCGCACCGTTTCACCCTTGCCGTCGTGCTTGCGCACGCTTGGGCGGTTTGCTTTCTGTTGCACTTTCCGTGGGCTCACGCCCCCCAGGCGTTACCTGGCGCCGTACCCTCTGGAGCCCGGACTTTCCTCCGTTTTCGCTAGAAAACGGCGGTTGCCTGGCCGACTCCCGCCACCAACATAGTGGCAACGGCCACGCGCCTCAAGCGGAATCGCCGCGCTTCGCCTTGCCGAGTTCGAGCGCGCGCGCATAGGTCTCGTTCTTGCGCAGGCCGGTCAACGCCGCGGCGGCCTCGGACGCCGCGGATGGCGGCAGGAAGCGCAGCAACACCGCGAGTGTTTCATCGAGCCGGCCCGCGCTCACAGGTTCAGCCTGCGCGCCTTCGACGATGATCACGGACTCGCCGCGGCGCATATCCTCGTCGCTTTGCGCGCGTGCGGCGAGTTCGTCCAGGCTGCCGCGATAGAACGACTCGAATTTCTTGGTCAATTCGCGCGCTATGCAGGCGCGGCGCGCACCGCCGCAGGCCGCGGCGATGTCCGCCAGACTCGCGGCGATGCGATGCGGCGCCTCGTAGATCACGAATGTGCGCGGGTCCGCTGCGAGTTCAGCCAGTCGCCGCCGCCGCGCCGCCGCGCGTGCGGGCAAAAAGCCCTCGAAACAGAAGCGGTCACTGGGAAGCCCGGCGGCGGATAGCGCGGCGATCGCAGCACAGGCCCCCGGTATCGGCGAAATGACGATTTCCGCCGCAAGCGCTGCACGCAGCAGCTGGTAGCCGGGATCGCTGACAAGCGGCGTGCCGGCGTCGCTGATGAGCGCAACGCTCTCGCCCGCCCGCAGGCGCAGGACGAGCTCGGTCGTACGCGCGCGTTCATTATGTTCGTGCAGCGACAGCATTGGCCG
>JANPCY010000346.1:0-6881 GCA_031431175.1 Steroidobacteraceae bacterium
CGAAATTCTCGGGCCAGGCGTTCCGCCTGTTCCTGTGGCGCTCCCCCGAAACGCGCATGCAGCTGTATCTCGAAACCGTACTTGCGCGCGAAGACCACGTGAAGGAGGTAAAGCTGTTCGGGCTTGGGCCGCTGTTTCTGGAGCGCTACCGCGACATCTTTCGCAGGCTTTACAAGGAGGATCGCGATCTCACGATCCGCCGCGACACCTGGGGCTTCTTTCTCGGGCTTGTCGCGACCACGACTCTTTACGGAGCCTATGCCTGGATTGCCCTTTCCGCGATCGCGAGCCGCATCACGCTTGGTCAGATGACGATGTACCTGATGCTGTTCCGGCAAGGTCAATCGGCCGTATCCGCAATCCTGTCAGCCGTCGGCGGCATGTATGAGGACAATCTCTATCTGTCGGCGCTGTACGAGTATCTCGAAACGCCGGTGGATGACAGCATGGGCGCGGCCATCCGCGGCCCCAGGCCCGACGACGGTATCCGCTTCGAGAATGTCAGTTTCAGTTATCCGGATGCCGAGCAACTGACGCTTGTCGATGTGAACCTGCATATCAAGCCGGGCGAGTCGCTCGCGCTGGTCGGCGAAAACGGATCCGGCAAGACAACGCTGATCAAACTGCTGACCCGGCTGTACCTGCCGAGCTCCGGGCGCGTCACCCTGGACGGACGGGATCTGCGCGAATGGGCCGAAGCCGCGCTGCACGATCGCATCGGGGTGATCTTCCAGGACTTTACGCGCTATCAACTCATGCTCGGGGAGAACATCGGCGCCGGCGACGTGCGGCACTTCGAGGACGAAGAACGCTGGCGTGAGGCTGGCGAAAAAGGCCTGGCGGCACCGATCGTCGACTCGCTTCCGCACGGCTATCGAACGCCGCTGGGAAAATGGTTCAACGACGGTCGCGAATTGTCAGGTGGACAATGGCAGAAGATCGCGCTGTCGCGCGCCTTCATGCGCTCGCGCGCAGACATCTTGGTGCTCGACGAACCCACCGCGGCGATGGACGCAGGCGCGGAGGCAACCATATTCGAGCACTTCCGCACGCTGACGAAAGGCCGCATTGCGATCCTCATCTCGCATCGCTTCTCCACGGTGCGCATGGCCGACCAGATCGTGGTCCTGCAGGATGGCCGCATCATCGAGCGCGGCAGCCATGATGATCTGATGCGCATGAACGGGCATTACGCGCATCTATTTTCCCTGCAGGCGAAGGGTTACAGATAGGACTTGGTGCCGGGACTTGGTGCCGGGTCGCAGGTTCGCCGCGAATCTGCGACCCGGCACCAAGTCACAGGCTAATCCTCTCGCCACTCGGCACGGTACGCGCAGCCCAGTGCAATGATGCGCTCGAGCAACGCCGCATAATCGATCCCCGCGTACTCCGCCGCCCACGCGAAGTCCTCGTCTTCTTCAAGGTTTGGGTTGGCGTTGGCTTCGAGGACGTAAGGCGTGCCGTCGGCACGCACGCGAAAGTCCACTCGCGCGTAGCCTGACATGTGCAGCGCGCGGTAGATGCGGCGCGCCAGGCGGTCGAGTTTCTCCGCCAGGCCATCGGGCAGGTCTTCGGCCGCACGACTCGTGATGTTGTGGCGCTCCTGATAGGCGGTATCCCACTTGGCCTTGCGTGTCGCGATGGCTGCCCTGCCGTCCTTCAATTCCCCGAAGATGAACTCCCATGGCGGCAGCGTGCGAATCCGTTCGTTGCCGAGCATCGCGACATAGAGTTCGCGGCCTTCGATGTACTCCTCGACCAGGGCGTCGGAATTCGTGTGCTCGTGGATGAAGGTAATGCGCTCGCGCAGCTTCGTGGCATCGTCGACGACGGAGGCCTGCGAGATGCCGAGTGAGGCGTCCTCGGTCGCCGACTTGACGAACAACGGATAGCGCAGCCGCACCGGGATGCGGATCGCTGAGCCGCGCTTGAAAACCGCGAACAGCGGCGTCGGAATGCGATGGTAAAAGAGGATCTGCTTGGACAGCACCTTGTTTCGCGACAACATCATGCCGCCCGGATTGCATCCCGTGTATTGCTGGCGCAGCAACTCCAGGTAAGCGACCACATGCTGGTCATAGGTCACGACTCCGCCGAATTCCTCCAGCAGGTTGAAGCAGACCTGCGGCTGCCACTCCCGAATCAGCGTGCGCAACTCGCCGAGACTGCCACCGATGCCGAGCGGTTGCACCTCGTGCCCGGATTTACGCAACTGCGTGATCACGTCCAGCTCAGTGCGAAACTCGGCGACCTCGGCGCTTGTGACGTTGTCAAGGTTTTCCGGCGGCACCAGGGTTTCGTGGACCAGCACGAGAACGCGCTTTTTTTTCTTTTTCATAGGGCCAGCTTGGGTCCGGCATTGCGCATCGCCCGGCGCACCAGCGCGATTATGAATCGTTCCACACGCCGCCTCGAATTGCGCCAATCGTCCCGCACCAGCAGGCCATGCGCGGCGCAGCGGTATATCAGGTGCTCGACGACCTCCTGCACCAGGTACTCACTGGCTCCCAACCTGCGCGCAATGCGGCGCCTGAAAACGGGCAGTTCCTCCCGCAGCCGCCGTGCGGCGGTCGCCTGGCCGCGGCGACTTCGATTCAACGTGAATACGCGCCCCAGTATCCTGTCCATCCGCTCGGCGTCGTCAGTGCGGTAGCGACGCACCATGCGCCGGTAATGCTCACGCAGGGTCCAGCGCGCATTCCGCAATGGCTCGACATGTTGGCGCGCGTGCATTACCGGCCGCTTGCCGCGTATCTCCCGCATGAGTTCATCGACGTAATTCAATTTTCGGATGGCCGGCCAGTCCGCGTAGCGGCTGCGCCAGTTCGATCGCGGCGTCAGCCAGATCGCCAGTGTCTCGGCGAAATCCTCGGTCGGATGACTCTGCGCATACCAGTTTCCGAGGTGCTGCACAAAGCGCCTGCTGCCCGGTCGCGGACGGTAGTGCTGCGGATACGGGGTCGAAGCGAAGCCGAAAATCTCGCGCCATTTCCTGCGCCTGCGCAGCCGGTAGGCAGTGTCGATGGCGTGGCCCGCCTCGTGGCGCAGGATTCGCATCAGCGACCGCGCGTTCCCGCCTTCGACTTCCCCCATGAACCGGCGCTGCAATTTTTTCAATCGCGGATGCAGGATGTAGAAGGGGACGGCGAATCCCGGCACGCCGTCCGGCGAGAACCATTCCTCGGCAATCCAGCAGTGCGGGCGAAAGTCGATGCCGCGGGCCTCTAGATCGCGATACAGACGCTCGACATTCTGCTCGACCGGCGAACCCTCGATCCGCAGACCAAGATCGCAGAGGCGCATATCCAGCAGCCGCTCGTCGTCAAGCCGGTGCCAACCGGATCGGGTGTGCCCTCGGGGCTTCATGCCGGCTGCATCCCGGCCTGGCACAGGGCATCCGCCAAGTCCTGAATCTCATCGCCGCGCGCGAGTACGGAGCGCCAGGTCATCGGAAGCGCCGCCGCGCCGTAATGCGCACCGGCTAGCTGGCCGGTGATCGCCGCCGTGATATCCGCTTCACCGCCCAGGCGTGCCGCAATGTCGAGGCATTCTCCGGGACTGTTGCCGCGCTCGAATGTCCACAGTGCGGCTTCGAGGGCCCCGGCTGCGGCGTTCGCCCCGCTCACGAGGGCCCGCGGCTTGCTGCGCCGCCACGACCCTGCGGCAACGTCTTTCATGCGCTGCTTCAGTGTCACTGAATCCCAGAATCCTGGAGCCGGGCTGAAGTGCGGCGCAAGCAGCTCTTCCTTGCCAGCGCCCGCAAGCGCACCGGCGAGCAGTGCCGCGAAATAACGCACCGCGTCCAACGTCAGCGGCGCCTGATGCGTCATGCGCGCGCAATTGACCGCGGACTCGACGGCCGCGCGTGGATTCGCCAGGCTGAAGGCGACCGCTGGCCCGATTCTCGCCAGTGGCTCGGCATCCGCGCGCGCCGGGTCATGGGAACCCGCGAATGGATTGCCGGTCCATTGCGCAGTTGCAAGCGCCCGCGTCGTGGCAGGACTGATTCCGATGCAGCGGCCGGTGCTGGTCCAGCGCCCTTCCCTCTGCCACTGCTGATAGCGCTGCAACTGGTCGGGGGCATCCATCCCGTTGCGCGCAACGAGACTTTCCGCCAGGCACAAGGCCATCGCCGTCTTGTCGGTCCAGGCGCCAGCGGGAAGCCCGAATGGCCCGCCGCCGCCAAGTTCGCCGCTCGGCGCGACCGTACCCGGCCGCTGGCCACGGGTGGACTGCCCGATCGCATCGCCCATCGCGAGTCCCAGCAGCAGACCGCGGCAGCGATCGCGCGGATCGCCGCTCGCTGCTGCCGTCTTCGACGTCGACGTCACCATCGGCGGCGCCGATGGCGGGATCGCTGTGCGTGGCTTGCGCAAGCGCCAGTCGCGCACATAGTCGCTTTGCGCTTCCGTTTCCGGAACCCGGGGCCAGTATTGCGCGCGTGCGTTTTCACGCCAGAGCTCGTTGAGTCGCACGATCGCGGCCTCTCCCTTGAGTCCGCCGCGTGCAAGCCAGCAACCGGCCACGAGATTGGTACGGCCGATGCCGGCGCGGCAATGCAGGTAGACGCACCTGCCCGCGGCCAGCGCCGAATCCAGTTCGTCCAGGATCTCTTCCATCTGCTCCGTGGATTCGGGCAGGCCGTGATCGCGGATGGGTTTGCGAATGTAGACAACCGCGCCAGCTGCGAGAGCCCCCCCTGGCAGCAGCTTGTCATAGGCGTCCAACTCGCCCGGCTCGGTCAGGTCGATAAAGCAATCGATCCCCGCATCGAGCAGGCGCTGCAAGCGATCGAAGGTCGCCAACCCGGCCGGTCCAGACGGGTGCTCGCCCGCGAGCAGGCGCTCCGGCACGACCCAGTAGCTGTTTGGCAGAGGCGGCAACTGTGACGCCACTTCAGGAGCCGGGCTTGGCGCTCATACGCTCGAGCGCGGCAAAATCGAACACGCGCGGATCGGCGAGATGCGAGGGCTCGACATTGCACAGCGCCGTGAAGATCGCGTCGACGCGCCCCGGATGGTCGCGGTCCCAGGTCTCCAGCATCCGGCCGATGGCCTCGCGCTGCAGATTCGGTTGCGAGCCGCACAGCGTGCAGGGAATGATTGGAAAGCCGCGCGCCCGCGCATAACGCACGATTTCGCGCTCGGGCACGTAGCACAGCGGCCGGATCAGGACATTGCTGCCGTCATCGGACAGCAGCTTTGGCGGCATGGCCTTCAGGCGCCCGCCATGGAACAGGTTCAGGAACAATGTCTCGACGATGTCATCGCGGTGATGACCCAGTGCGATCCGCGTGTAGCCGTTTTCGCGCGCAAACCGGTACAGGGCGCCGCGGCGCAGGCGGCTGCAGAGACCGCATTGCGTGCGGCCTTCCGGTATGACGCGGCGCACGACGCTGTAGGTATCCTGCTCGATGACGTGGTAGGGAACGCCGAGGCTCTCCAGGTATTCGGGCAGCACGCTGACCGGGAAGCCGGGCTGCTTCTGGTCCAGGTTGACTGCACAGAGTTCGAAGCTGACCGGCGCCGCGCGTTGCAGCGACAGCAGCATGTCGAGCAGCGTATACGAATCCTTGCCACCCGAGAGACAGACCATGACGCGGTCGCCCTCGCCGATCATGTTGAAATCGGTAATCGCCTTGCCGACCAGGCCGCGCAGATGCGCGGCGAGTCGCCGGAAGTTGGCCGAGGTTTCCTTTGGCAGTGGGATCACACCCGTATTCTAGAAGTCGGTGATGTACTTGCGCTCGAGATAGCGCAGGAATGGCGCCGCCGACAGGGTCCGACCCGTTGCATGCTCCACGAGCTGGGGAACGCCCATCTTGGCGCCCAGCGAATGCACCTTCTCGCGCAACCACGCCAGCAGCACGCCGAACTGGCCGGCCGCGATCTCGGACTCGATGCCCGGATGCTGTTCCCTGATCGCTTCCCAGAGCTGGCCGGCAATCACGGCGCCGACGCCATAGGACGGGAAATGCCCGAAGGACCCCAGCGCCCAGTGGATGTCCTGCAGGCATCCTTCAAGGTCCGATGCGGGCACCAGGCCGAGACGGTCGGCGGACAACTCATTCCAGGCCGCGCGCAAGTCCTTGACCGCGAGTTCACCCGAAAGCAGGCGGCGTTCGAGTTCGTAGCGCAAGCCGATGTGCGTCTGGTAGGTCAGCTCGTCGGCATCCATGCGGTTCGGCCCGCGTTCCACGCGATTCAGGTGGCGATAGAGATTATCCTCGGACCATTCAGGGCTCGCCGCGCCATAGTGCTTCTCCAGCAGCGGCCGCAGCCAGGCCACGAACGACCGGTTGCGGCCCACGATCATTTCAAGAAGCAGCGACTGGCTCTCTTCCAGCGCCATGCCGCGATCCTGCCCGACCGGCTGGTCTACCCATGCCGCCGGGAGCCCAAGGTCATACAAGGCCTGGCCGGTCTCATGCAAAGCGCCGAGCAAACCCTGGAACGGATCCTTGATGTTGAATTTGGCCGCGACCCGGATATCGCCCGGCACGCCTTCGGTGAACGGGTGATCGCTTTCGTCGAAGCGGCCGCGGTCGAATGGAAAGCCCAGGGCCTTCATTACGTCGGTACAAAGACCGCGCTGGCGGCTGGCCGAGAAGCGGCCCTCGATCCTGGTCACGGGATGCGCGGCCTGGACTTCCATGGCCTCGGTCACGAGTATCGGCAATCGCTGCATCAGTGGCGTGAATATCGCGTCGATGTCGCGCGACAGCAGTCCCGGCGTGAATTCATCCGCAAGCGCGTCCCAGGGATCGAGCCCGAATCGCTGGGCCAGCAATTCGGCCTTGTGGCGAGTCAGCTTGACGACTTCATCGAGATGCGGCGCCAGCACACCGAAGTCATTCTGCTCACGGGCTTCGCGCCAGCGCG
>JANPCY010000347.1:0-5389 GCA_031431175.1 Steroidobacteraceae bacterium
GGCGGTCTCGCTATCCGGCTGCGCGACCACGCAGAAAACCGTGCCCGAGGACCCCTGGGAGTCCTTCAATCGCGGCAGCCAGCGTTTTAATGACTCCGTCGACCGCGCCGTGCTGAAGCCCGTGACGATCGCCTATCGCAAGTACGTGCCACAGGTGATCCGCACCGGGGTCAGCAACTTTATCGGTAACCTCAAGTACTCGACGACCATCGTCAATGACCTGCTGCAACTGAAGTTGATGGACACCGGTGCCGACATAGGGCGGTTTGTGCTGAATTCGACACTCGGAATCGGCGGCCTGCTGGATCCCGCCACGCATGTCGGCATCCGGCGCAATGACGAGGATTTCGGGCAGACCCTGGGCCGCTGGGGAGTACCGGCCGGGCCCTACTTCGTGCTGCCACTGCTCGGACCATCGACATTGCGTGATACGCCGGCACTCGCCGTGGACTGGCAGACCGATCTGCGCACCCAGCTGGATATCGGCACCGGCGCGCGTGTCGCTATCGGCGTGCAGGCCGTGGTGGTGCGCCGTGAATCGCTGCTGAGTGCCGATGAAACGCTCGACCGCGCCTTCGATCGCTATGCGTTCATCCGTAATGCCTGGCTGCAACGCCGCGAGTATATGGTGCGCGACGGGGATGTGCCCGAGGAGGCACCGCTCGAAGACGAGCCGGAAAGTCCCTAGGCGCCCTCGAGGAATTGCGTGAGGTCGCTGATGCCGGCCAGCACGCCGAGCACGGGTGGCACATTGCGGTAGGCGACGGTGCGACCGCTGCTGCGGGCTGCGACCGACCATTCGACCAGCAGCGCAAGCCCCGCACTGTCCACCCGCCCGACTTGCGACAGATCGATCTCGGCACGCGGCTCCGCGCCGAATGCTGCTGCGCCTTCATCGAGCAGTCGCGCCGCATTGTCAAACAGCAAGTCACCGGACAGGGCCCAGCGCCCCTGACCCAGATTCGCGAACACTGCCTGCTGCTGCTTCATCGGCTCAGCCGGCCGGTTTGTCGTCGCCACGCCGGCTCTCGCTCTCGAGGCGCTCGATGACCGCATCGAGACCACGCTGGTCGACTTCCGCACCGATATCGTTGCGCAGATTGCGTACGTAGGAGATGCCTTCGATCGTGACGTCCCAGGCCTTCCAGCCGGCAGGAGTTGCCCGCATCGAATAATTGACCGGCACGCGCGTGCCATCACTGCGCTTGACCTCGGTCCTGACTGTCGCCTGCCCGGTTGCCAGATCGCCGCGAAATGGCAGCAGAATCAGACGGTCCGCGGTGAATTCCGCAAGTGCAGAGCCATAGTTGCGCAGCAAGGCCTGATAAAACGCCTCGATGAAGCGTTGCCGCTGGGCCGGTGTCGCATCGCGCCAATGCTTGCCGAGCACCAGCCGCGCCGAGTAGTCCGTGTCAAAACTCGGCAACAGGATTTCGTCCACGAGTTGCCGGACGCGCGCCAGGCCGCGGTGCGCCGCCTCGCGGTCGGCATCAAGGGCCTTCAGCAAGCTCGTGGAAGCCGTCTCGATCAGGTCCTGAGGCGCCGGTCCCGGCACGCTATCGGCCGCCGCAACGACACCCGCGAGCATCAGTAGCCCGAGCATTAGGCCGCAAGTTGCAATCATGCGTGCTGTCATTGTGTCGATGCCTCCGCCGGTTTATCGGCCTGTTGTTCGGCTGCCTTGGAAAACAGGAACTTGCTGATCAGGTTTTCGAGCACGATCGCCGATTGGGTGAACTGCATTTGATCGCCTTCGACCAGAAAGGTTTCCGAGCCGCCCGGCCCGATACCGATGTACTGGCCCCCGAGCAGGCCGGCGGTGAAAATACCGGCATCGCTGTCGTCGGGTATACGATCATAATCGCTGTCGATGCGCATCGTGACCCGGGCCTTGTATTCGGTGAAGTCGTATGCGATGCCCTCGACGTGGCCAATCGTCACGCCGGACATGGACACCGGCGCACCCGGCTTCAGACCGCCCACCTGCTCAAATGACGCAAGTAGCCGGTAACCCCCGTCGCCAAGCCCGAATTCACGATTCGTGATCTGCGTGACCAGGAAAAAGAGTGCCGCAAAGCCGAGCAGCACAAACAGCCCGGTTCCCAGTTCGATGGTGCGCGTCTGGCGCATGTCGTCTCTCCTTTAGAGCATCACCGCCGTCAGCATGTAGTCGAGCAGCAGTACGACGACCGAGGAAATGACCACGGTGCGCGTCGTCGCCCTGCCGACCCCTTCTGCCGTCGGCACTGAATGATATCCCTCATAGACCGCGATCAGGCTGCAGGCGACACCGAACACGCAGCTCTTGACCACGCCTTCCATGACATCCCCGAACTCGACCGCCGAGCGCATCTGCGACCAGAACTGACCGGTATCGACGCCCATCAGCTGAACACCGACCAGTTGTGCACCGAATATCCCGATCATGCTGAATATCGCGGCCAGTAGCGGCATCGACAGCACGCCGCCGAGGAAGCGCGGCATCACCACGCGCCGTATGGGATCGACTGCCATCATCTCCATCGCCGCAAGCTGGTCGGTCGCCCGCATCAGGCCGAGCTCGGACGCAAGCGCAGTGCCCGCACGACCAGCAAACAAGAGCGCCGTGACGACGGGCCCGAGCTCCTTCAGCAGTCCAAGCGCCGCGGCCGAACCCAGCGATTCCTCCGAGCCAAATCGCTCGAGCAGGTCAAAGCCCTGCAGGCCGAGCACCATGCCGACAAACAGGCCGGACAGCATGATGATCACAAGCGACAGCGCGCCGGCGTTGTGCACCTGCTCGACCACCAGGCCAAATCGCAGCAGCGCGCGCGGCACTTCCTTCAGCAGCCGCACGAAGAACAGCGTGTAGGCACCGATCGCCTGCAACGCGATGCGCAGGCTTTGAAGCAATTCGCGGGTCAGTGAAGCGAGCATTCAGCCCAACTGCCGCAGTTGCTCAAGATAATCGGGCGCCGGATAGTGGAATGGCACGGGACCATCAGGCAACCCATGCATGAATTGACGCACTTCCTCGCGCGTATCGGTCGCAAGTGCCGACGGCGGCCCCGCGGCGATGACCCCACCACCCGACAACAGGTAGGAAAAACCGGCGATTGCCGACAAGTCGTGGACATCATGCGAAACAACGATGCTGGTCAATCCCAGCGTGTCGTTAAGCCGCCGGATCAGGCGCAGCACGACACCGAGCGAAATCGGATCGAGTCCGACGAATGGCTCGTCGTAGATCAGCAATTGGGGGTCCATGACGATCGCGCGGGCGATCGCGACGCGACGCGCCATGCCACCCGTCAACTCCGCGGGCATCAACTTGCAGGCACCGCGCAACCCGACGGCCTGCAGCTTCGCAAGCACCACGTGGCGCAGCAGGCGCTCAGGCAGTCGCGCGTGCTCGCGCAACGGAAACGCGACATTCTCGTAGACGTCGAGATCGGTCAGCAACGCTCCATTCTGGAACAGCATGCCCATGCGGCGGCGCATCCGATAGATCCCGTCGCGTTGCAGGCCCGCGACATCCTGGCCCTCAACCTCGACCAGGCCGCGATCCGCCATCAGCTGCCCGGTGATCAGACGCAGCAATGTGGTCTTGCCGGTGCCGCTCGGGCCCATGACCGCCGTGACCGAACCGCGTTCGATGTCGAGATCGACGCCGGCAAAGATCGGACGCTGCGAAACGGAGTAGTGCAGGCCGCGCACACGCACGAGGGCGTCGCGCTCGCTGGCGGATGCTTCGCAACCCTGGTTGACGGGCACTTTTTGGCTGCGCGGGACCCGCAGCCTCAGGCCGCGGCCTGTTCCATCGCGGCGTCGTAGCTTCCATTGCGGGCAAGCCCGTTCAGTCGCGCGCGGCGCAGGAATGTTTGCTGCGCGCTGGCGACCTTGGACGCCTCGCCGCGCCACGCATCGAGCGTGCTCTGCTGCAACGCGCGGCCATAACTGAAGGAGAGCTGCCATGGACGATTGGCGGCGCGATTCATCAGTGACAGATGCAGTGTCGCGTCCGCTTCGCTCTGGCCACCGGACAGGAACGCAATTCCTGGCACTGCCGTCGGGACCCGGCGCCGCAGGCAACGCAATGTGGCATCGGCGACCTGCTGCGGCGAGGCCTGGACCGCGCATTTCTTGCCGGCGATGACCATATTGGGCTTCAGTACGATGCCCTCGAGTTGCACACGCTGCATGAACAGCGCATTGAAGACGGTCGTGAGTAACCTGTCGGTCACTTCCTCGCAGCGCTCGATGGGATGGTCGCCGTCCATCAGCACCTCGGGTTCGACAATCGGCACGATGGCAGCTTCCTGGCAGAGTGCCGCGTACCGCGCGAGGGCCTCTGCATTGGCTTCAATGGCGTAACCGGTCGGGATCCCGGCACCGATGTCGATGACCGCGCGCCATTTCGCGAAGCGCGCTCCCAGGCCCCGGTATTCCGCGAGACGCTCGCGCAACCCGTCCAGTCCTTCGGTGATGGTCTCGCCCGGAAATCCGGCCAGTGGTTTCGCACCGGCATCCACTTTGATGCCGGGCAGGATGCCGAGCGAGGCGAGCAGTTCCGGAAACGGCCTGCCATCCGACGACTTCTGGCGAAGTGTCTCGTCGAAGAGGATCACGCCCGAAATGTACTTCTCGGCACCGGGAGCCGTGAACAGCAACTCGCGGTAGGAGCGCCTTGATTCGGAGGTCGATTCGAGCTTGATCTTGTCGAATCGCTTCTTGATCGTTCCCGACGATTCGTCCGCGGCCAGGATGCCCTTGCCGGGCGCCACCATTGCGGCTGCGTTCGATTCCAGTGCCACTTTTTCCATGAATCCGGGTCCTCAGGCGGGGAATGGAGAAGGATAGCAGAGCGCCACGACCCCCTACCCTTGCCATCATAATAGTACTAAAATCGTACTGTATACCTGCGGACCCTGGAGTGAGCCCATGTTACGCATCAGCCGGCTGACCGATTACGCGACCGTCATTCTGGCAAGCCTCGGCGGCGGCGGCCTGGCCAGCGCTGCCGACATTGCTGAGCGCATCCACATCGGGTTGCCGACCGTCAGCAAGCTGCTGAAGGAGTTGCAGCACGCCGGGCTCGTGAGATCCGTGCGCGGGGCGCGCGGCGGCTACCAGCTTGCCCGGCCTGCCACCGGCATCAGCGCCGCCGATATCATCGATGCGGTCGAAGGCCCCGTTGCGCTGACCGAATGCGCAAGCGGCAGCGGTCTGTGCGGGATTGAGTCGACCTGCGCGGTCGGCCACGGCTGGCAAGGCGTCAGCCAGGCGATCCGCCGCGCCCTGACCGGCATCAGCCTGACCGACCTCGTGCGACGCGACGGCGAATTTCCGACACCCGAACTGCACCGGCCCGCGGCGCGCGGCGAGTGGCAGCCGCTGGTGCGCGGCTGAA
>JANPCY010000348.1:0-2166 GCA_031431175.1 Steroidobacteraceae bacterium
GTCAGGCTTGGCAGCAAGCCGCTCAGACTGGCGGTGCGGGCATGATCCCGCGCAATGCGGCGTTCCTGATGGCGCTGCTGCTGGCCGCAGCGGCGCCGGCGCAGAATACCTCGCCCGACCCGCTGATCGAGGCGGCCCGCATCAATGCCCGTCTCGCCATGGAGTACATGAAACGCGACCAGCTGTCGGTCGCGCGCGACAAGGTCGAAAGGGCGCTTGCGCTGAATCCGAAGGACCAGACCGTGCAACTCGCTGCCGGCCTGGTCTATGAGCGGTTGCTTGATACCAAGCGTGCCGAAAAGCACTTCCGGCTTGCGCTGCGCGCCGATGCAGACAGTCCGGAGGCGCAGAATGCGCTGGGAGCTTTCTTGTGCCGCCACCGGGAGTTTGCAAAGGGCGAGGCGATGTTCCTCAAGGCGGCAGGCAATCCCCTGTACGGCACGCCGGAAGTTGCCTATACCAATGCGGGTGTCTGCGCCCGCAGCGCCGCGGCGCCGGAAAGAGCCGAGAAATACCTGCGTCAGGCCCTGACGGTGCGCACGGTTTACCCGGAGGCTTACCTGCAACTGGCCGGCGTCCTGCACGATCGCGGTAATCACCTGCAGGCGCGCGCATTCATCGAACGATTCCTGGCCGTCGATCCGGCGACCCCCGACGTGCTCCTGCTGGGCCACCAGATCGAGATGGCACTGAATGATCGCGCCGCCGCCGCTGCGTTTGGCGAGCGGCTGCGCAAGGAATTTCCGGATTCCGTGCAGTTGCGCGTACTCGACGACATCCAGAGCCGGAATCCCGAATGAATGCGCGCACCAGCGGCCCGTCGCCGGGCGCGCGGTTGCGCGGTGCGCGTGAGGCCATGGCGCTCACAATCGAGGCCGCGGCTGAGCGGCTGCGGCTCAATGCTGCGCTGGTGCTTGCGATGGAGGAAGACCGCCTGGCCCTGCTCGGTGCGCCGGTCTTTGCGCGCGGTCACCTGCGTAACTACGCCGCGCTACTTGGCCTGCCCGAGGACGAGATACTGGCCGCATTTGGCAGCGTCGAGATTCCCGAGCCCAGCTTTCTGCCGGCGATGGACTTGCGCCCGAAGGTTCGCGACCACGCGCGCTGGGCATGGCCGGTCGCCGCAGTACTGCTCGCCATCGCAGTCGTCGCCGCATTCTGGTGGTGGAGCGCACGCGCCTAGGCCATGGAAAGGAAACTCCAGGCCGTCCGTGGAATGAACGATCTGCTCGCGGACCAGTTGCCCTGGTGGCAGCTGGTGGAGCGGAGCACCCGCGAGTTATTTGCGGATTATGGCTATCAGGAGTTCCGGGTCCCGCTGGTCGAGCACACGGAACTGTTCCAGCGCTCGATCGGCGAGCACACGGATATCGTCGAAAAGGAGATGTACAGCTTCGAAGACCGTGGTGGAGACAGCCTGAGCCTCCGACCCGAGGCAACCGCGGGCCTGGTGCGGGCCGCGATCGAGCACGGGCTGCTGCACAACCAGAAGCAGAGACTCTGGACATCGGGGCCGATGTTCCGACACGAGAGGCCGCAGCAGGGCCGTTACCGCCAGTTCCACCAGATTGATTGCGAGGCCTTCGGATACGAGGGCCCCGATGTTGATGTCGAGGTGATCCAGATTTCGGCGCGCCTGTGGCGGATGCTGGGCATCTCCGGCCTGCGCCTGCGTGTCAACTCGCTCGGAACACCGGAATCGCGCCGGCAATACCGTGCGCTGCTGGTGACTTACTTCGAGCGCCACCGTGCCGGGCTCGATGCCGACAGCCTGCGCCGCCTCGAGTCCAATCCGATGCGGATCTTCGACTCGAAGAACCCCGCGATGCAGGAAGTGATAGCCGGCGCGCCGGTGCTGGCCGATCATCTCGACGCTGGCTCGCGCGCGCATTTTGACCGGTTCCGCGACCTGCTCGACGCCTGCGGGATTCCATATGAAGTCGATCCGCGGCTGGTCCGTGGCCTCGACTACTACACGCGTACCGTCTTTGAATGGACAACGACTGCACTCGGCACCCAGGATGCCGTATGTTCCGGCGGCCGCTATGATGGCCTGGTCGCGCAACTGGGCGGCGACCCGACGCCCGCGATCGGCTGGGCGCTCGGCATTGAGCGAATCGTCGGACTGCTGCAGGCTGGAGGTACGGCGGCCAGCGCCGCTTTGCC
>JANPCY010000349.1:0-11153 GCA_031431175.1 Steroidobacteraceae bacterium
GCCAGGTTTTCATGTGCGCCGACCGGCCTGAAGTTCTTCTAAGTCGTCGCTGTGCTCACTTCATGTAGAAGAAACTCAGTTTGTTGCCGTCGGGATCGCGAAAATACCCGGCGTAGAAATCGTCGCTGCGCGGGCCGGCGGGGCCCTCGTCGGTGCCGCCGAGTTCGATCGCCTTGCGATACATGGCATCGACCTTTGCCGGGCTGTCAACGCCCAATGCGACCATGACGCCATTGCCGACGGTCGCGGGCTTGCCGTTGAACGGCTTCGTCAACGCGAGTCCCGGCTTGTCTTTGCCGGCGCTCCAGGCGATGAACGTCTCGAATTCCATGAAGCGTTTGCCACCAATCTCCTTGAGCAGCGCGTCGTAGTACTTCGCCGCGCGCGGCAGGTCATTCGTACCCAGACACACATAACCGATCATGGCGCGTCTCCTGAAAGAACTTGCGGGGTTGCAATCATATCAGCCGATGGCCGCGATGAATGCCGCGAGCTTTCCGGCGTCAAGGCGTCCGTCGGTCCGCAGTCCACTGCACACATCGAGACCCGCCGGGGCGACCAGATCGATCGCAGCCCTCACATTGCCCGGGTGCAGGCCACCCGCCAGAATTACCGGCACGCCCGCAATCTCGCGGATCCGCCGGCTGTACGACCAGTCGTGCACACGGCCGGTGCCACCCAATTGCTTGACCGGCAACAGCGGATTGCCCGAGTCGAGCAGCAGCGTGTCAATGAGCCCGGCGACCGAACGCGCCTCCTCGACGGACTCCTCGCCGCCGACATGCACGACCTGCATCAGGCGCACGCCGGGAAGCAGAGCGCGTAGCCGACGTAGCTCCGTAGCAGGCACGTGATCGACGAGTTGCAGCGCGGTCGTGCCACAACGCCGATGCTGATCGGCAATTGCATCCGCGTCGCGCCGTGCGGTCAGGAGAAATGTCTCGGTGGGGCGTGGGATGGCGGCGGCAATTTCCGCAATCAATTCATCGGGAATGACGCCCGGACCGCTCGGCATCTCGGATACGAGCCCGATGGCGGCGGCGCCGGCCGAAACCGCCAGCCGCGCCTCCGCAAGATCGGCAATGCAGCAGACCTTGACGAACATCGGCGCTGCTTTCAGCCGCCCGACTTGCCGCGTATCCCGTCAATGCTCCAGATGCCTGCACCGTGGGCGGAAATGTAAAGGAATACGAAGCAATACAAGGCGATGGTCTCGCCACCATTCATGATCGGCAAAAATCCCTGCCTGGCGTGCACCATCCAATAGCCGACCGCAGCCATCCCGGAGGCGATGAAGGCTGCCCAACGCGTGAACAGCCCGATCATGATCAAGGCCCCGCCGATCATCTCGATCGAGCCGCCACCGAAGACAACCCATTCCGGTGCACCCGATGGCTTCGGAAAGTCGAAGAGCTTGCTGGTCCCGTGCCAGATGAACAGGAAGCCAGAGACCATGCGCAGCAGCGCATAAGTCTGGCCGCCGAATCGTTGCATGAATGTTGCCATGGTCATTTTGCCTTCAGGTTAGTCCCAGGAGTGCGCGCGTTCCGCAAAATCACGGCTCTGGGGACGCACGACGCAGAATTTCTGGCCGGTCGGCGCCTGCAAGACCCACCAGGTATGGATCTGCGCGACGCGTTTTGCACCGAGCTTCTCCAGGCGCCGGACTTCGGCTTCAACGTCGTCCGCCTCGATGTCCAGGTGCACGCGGCTTTCATGATCGACCGTCTGCACCTCAATGTGCAGGCGCTCGGCTGGATCGACCAGCCGCACGTATTTGTCACCCTCCTGGCCAGGCAGCATCTGCGTGTCCATGCCAAGCGCCGCAGACCAGAATGTCGCGGCCGACTTCAGGTCGCCGGTCCGGCAGTCGATGATGAATCCAGCCAGCTTACTCTTGTGCATATGGCCTACTAATTAACTCGCCGAACGGTCGATTGGCAACTCCATGTAAACATCGGCCCGCGCGTACTCCGGGGGATCCGGATCTGCAGCGTGACGGAATCCCAGGCGCTCATAGAGCCGGATCGCGCCATCCAGGCGGCTGTTGGTCTGCAGGAAGACCGTCTCTGCACCGGCGTCGCGGGCGAACGCGATCGCCGCCGCGCCCAGTAATTCGCCGATACCACGCCGCTGGTGGGACGACGCCACTGCCATCTTGGCGAGTTCGTAACGCGCGGCCGAGAACCGGATCATCGCGACCGTGCCGATGGCCTCACTCGCGACCAGCGCAAAGAAAATCTGGCCACCCGGCGCGATGATCGCGCGTTCCGGGTCAGCCAGCACCTTGCGATCGGCGTCCTCGACCTCAAATAAGCGTTCAATCCAGGCCAGATTGAGCCGCTGGAATGCTGGCGCGAGTTCGCGCTGGTAGGCAATGATCCGGATGTCCGTCATTCCGCCGGCACGGACCGCCACTCGTGACTCAGGAGACCCAGGACCACGGAGTCCTGCAACTCGCCATTGACCTTCCAGCGTTCCCGCAACAGACCTTCGCGGCGGAATCCGAGCCGTTCCACCGCGTGCAGGGAGCCCGCATTACACGGATCGATGTCCGCCTCGAGGCGCCGTAAGGCGAGTTTCCCGAAGGCGAAGTCCACGAGGGCCGTCAGCCCCTCATTCATGTAACCACGGCCCCAATGCTCGTGTCCGAGCGCATAACCGACTTCGGCGCGGCCCTGTGCCTCGTTGATGGCAAACAAGGTGCAGGTTCCGATGACGCGGTTGTCTTCGAGCCTTGCTACACCCCATTGGAAGAATCGCTGGATGCGGAACCCCTCATGAATATCGGCGACCAGTTTTTCCGCCTGCGCGATGTCCGACATCGGCGGTGTCGACCAGTAACGCATGACCTTCGGATCGGAGAAAATCCCGTAGAGCGCGCCGGCGTCGGCTGCTGCAAGCCAGCGCAGCGCCACGCGGGGCGCTGCAAGTGTCGGTAGCCGGTCCCCGTCGATCATGCCGCGAGCTGCCTCTGGTAAACGTCGAGGTCCAAGTCGGAAAAGCAGCAGAATATCGTTTCGCGCAGCGTCGTGACCTGCGCGGCGAAATCCCGCACCGCCTGGATTGCGATTCGCGCCGCGGGCTCCATGGGATAGCGGTAAATGCCAGTGCTGATGGACGGGAAGGCAGTCGACGCCAGGCCGTGCTGCTCCGCCAGCGCGAGCGAGCGCTCGTAGCAGGAGCGCAGCAGCGCTGGCTCGCCGCTCTCCCCGCCCAGCCAAACCGGGCCCACGGCGTGGATTACGTGCCGCGCTGGCAATCGGTACCCGGCGGTGATCTTCGCGTCACCGGTCGCGCAGCCGCCAAGCTTGCGGCATTCCGCCAGCAGTTCCGGGCCGGCAGCGCGATGGATGGCTCCGTCCACGCCCCCGCCGCCCAGCAACGACATGCTGGCCGCATTGACGATCGCATCGACCGCCAGCGCCGTGATGTCCGCGCGTTTCGCGTGGATTTGCATGGGCTCATTCTAACCGTCAAATCGCGCTAGAATCCCGCCATGCGCTTCACGAAGATGCATGGGCTCGGCAACGACTTCATCATCTTCGACGCCCCGGCAGGGGACCCACCCGACGCCAAGGCCTTCCGCCGACTCGCCGATCGTTACACCGGCATCGGATTCGACCAGGCACTGATGCTCGAGCCGCCGCGCCGCGCGGGCACTGCGGTTTACTATCGCATCTTCAATGCCGACGGCCGCGAGGTCGAACAATGCGGCAATGGCGCGCGCTGCATCGCCCGCTTCCTGCATGAAAGGAACGGAGGCGCGTCACCGGAGTTCGTGCTGGACAGCCCCGGCGGGCTCGTCCAGGCGAAGATCCTGGGCACCCAGGTTTCGGTGACCATGGGGATACCGGACTTCAACCCGGTGTCGTTGCCATTCGAGGCCAGCGGCGAGGCTTATGTCTATCCGCTGGCGGTCGGCGCCAGCGAGGTCGAAATCGGCGCGGTCTCGGTCGGCAACCCGCATGCCGTGATCCGCGTGCCCTCCGTCGCCGACGCACCAGTCGGGCGGCTTGGCCCTGCGATCGAGAATCATGCGCGGTTCCCGAAGCGCACCAATGTCGGATTCATGGAAGTGGTCGATCGCGGCCATATCCGTCTGAGGGTGCATGAGCGCGGCACCGGTGAGACGCGCGCCTGCGGGACGGGTGCCTGCGCCGCGGTCGCGGTCGGCCGGCGCCACGGCCTGCTCGATGAAAATGTTCAAGTCGACCTCCCCGGCGGGCGGCTCGACATACAATGGAAGGGACCAGGGGAGCCGATCTGGATGACCGGACCGGCTGAGACGGCGTTCGAGGGAGAAGTGCCAACATGACGACACGTCCGCTGCGCGGCCTCGAAATCGCCGAAGTCGACGAAGCGGCCGTCGCTTCCTACCTTTCCGCGACTCCTGAATTCTTCGATCGGCACGCCCAGCTTCTCGCGAAGATCCGTCTCCCCGACTCGCGCGGCGGCGCCACCACTGTCTCGCTGCTGGAACGCCAGGTGGAAGTGCTGCGCGAGCGCAACCGGCAACTTGAGCGCAAGCTCAAGGAGTTCATCGACGTCGCGCGCGAAAACGACACGCTCAACGCGCGCGTGCTCACGATGGCTCGCCGGCTGATCGCTGCAGGCGATCGTGCGGGCGTCATCAAGACCATCGAGGCTTCGCTACGCGAGGATTTCGATGCGGGCGAGTCGGTGCTTGTGCTGACCCACGCCACCGTGCCCGCGGGACTCGCGGAATCCCGGTTCCTGCGTGTCGTGGCGGCCGACGCAGCGGACCTGCGGTCCTTTGATACGCTTTTCAGTTCCGGCAAGCCGCGTTGCGGGCAATTGCGCGATTCGCAGCGCGATTTCCTGTTCGGCGCCGGGTCCGTCGCGATCGGGTCGGTCGCGCTCGTTCCGCTCGGCCCCAAGGGCAGTCACGGCCTGCTGGCCTGTGGCTCGCATGATGCGCAACGCTTCAATCCGACGATGAGTACGGATTTTCTGCAGCGCATCGGCGAACTGATCGCGGCCGCGCTCGCTGAGGACTGATGCAGGCCGCCGCGGGCGCCTGGATCGAGCGCTACCTGGCCCACCTGCGGACCGAGCGCAGGCTGTCGCCGCATACCGAATCCAGCTATCGCCGGGACCTCGGCGCACTCACGGCTTTCTGCGACGTTGAGCGCCTCGGCACCTGGACCAGGCTGGATAATTTCCACATTCGCACGTTTGCGGCCCGCGAGCATCGCGACGGCCTCGGACCACGCAGCGTCCAGCGCCGGTTGTCGGCGTTACGCGGGTTCTTCAACTACCTGATCCGCGAACGCGTGATAGAGGCCAATCCTGCGGCCGACATCCGCGCGCCCAAGGCGGCAAGGCGCCTGCCGAAGACGCTCGATGTCGACCAGATTGCGAGCCTGCTGGAACGCAAGACCACCGATCCCTTGTCGCGGCGCGATCTCGCAATGCTGGAATTGCTGTATTCCTCGGGCTTGCGGCTTGCGGAACTCGCCGGTCTTGATGTCGCGGACCTGGATCTCGCCGACCGCACGGTGCGTGTGCTCGGTAAGGGCTCGAAAACGCGGATCTTGCCGGTCGGCCGCCAGGCCATCGTGAAGTTGCGTATCTGGCTCTCCGAGCGCGCTGCTATCGCCAAGCCGGGTGTCACGGCACTGTTTGTCGGCCAGAGTGGGCGACGCCTCGGGGCGCGCGCGATCCAGCAACGCATTCGCCGCTGGGCCGCCGGCAGCGAACTCGGCATACCGGTGCATCCGCACCTGCTGCGCCATTCGTTCGCGACGCACCTGCTGGAATCCAGCCGCGACCTGCGCGGCGTGCAGGAATTGCTGGGTCACGCCGACATCAGCACTACGCAGGTCTATACGCATCTCGACTTTGCGCACCTCGCCCGCGTCTATGACGAGGCTCACCCGCGCGCCCGACGGCGCAAGTAGCGGGCATGGAGGCGCCAAGCGAAATCAAGGTCAAGCGCAAGTCACGCGTCGTCGAGGTCGCCTGGCCGGACGGCACGCGCTATTCACTGCCCTTCGAGTACCTACGCGTTTACTCACCGTCGGCTGAAGTGCGCGGCCACGGCGGCGGCGAGGGCAAGCTGGAGCTTGCCAAGGAGTCGGTGCAGGTGATGCAGGTCGAACCGATCGGCGTCTATGCCGTGCGGCTGATTTTTGACGACGGACACAATACCGGACTTTACAGCTGGGATTACCTGCGCGAACTCGGAGTCGAATACGACCGCAAGTGGACCCGCTACCTGGAGCGCTGCGAAAAGCTTGGCTATGAGCGCAAGCTGCCGGTCTGAGGCTGTAGAATCGGCTAGTGGCGAAGCACGACAACGCAATGAAATCAGGGACTTCCGGCCAGCCGCGCGACGGATCCGTCGACTTCGGATACGAGCAGGTCGCAACAAACGAAAAGGCTGCACGCGTGCGCGGCGTGTTCGATTCGGTCGCGGGCTCGTACGACTTGATGAACGACCTGATGTCCGCTGGCATGCACCGGCTCTGGAAGCGGTTCGCGCTGTCGCAGACCGGCCTGCGCCCTGGCCAGTGTGCGCTTGACGTTGCCTCCGGAACCGGCGATCTCGGCGCCGGCATTGCGCGCCAGGTCGGACCGTCGGGTCTCGCGGTGCTTTCCGACATCAACCGGGAAATGCTGTCGCGCGGCCGTGACCGGCTGCTCGATGAAGGCATCGTCCGCAATGTCGCCTTCGTCATCGCGAATGCCGAATGCCTGCCATTCCCCGACCGCACATTCGACTGCGTGACGATCGGGTTCGGATTGCGCAACGTGACCGACAAGGCCGCGGCCCTTGTTTCGATGCGCCGTGTGCTGCGCCCGGGCGGGCGCCTGCTGGTGCTCGAATTTTCGCAGCCGCAGGTCGCGGGCCTGAAGGCGCTCTACGATGCCTACTCCTTCGGGTTGCTGCCGGCACTGGGACGCGTCGTTGCCGGCGACGGGGCCAGCTATCGCTATCTCGCAGAATCCATCCGCATGCACCCGGACCAGCCGGCGCTTGCGGCAATGATGCGCGAAGCGGGTTTCGAGGACTGCCGCTGGCACAACCTGGCCGGCGGCATCGTCGCGTTGCATCGCGGCTGCGTTTACTGAGAACCCATGACGCCAGAACCGCTGCTGCGCCCGCTGGAATCGCTGCTGAACCGCAATATTGCAGGCTCCTCGCGTGCCCGCGGCCTGCTCGCCCAGGTCACCGGCAAGTCGCTGGAAATCAGGGTCGCGGCGACGCCATTTCGCGTGCGCATCGAGGCGGTGGCGGATCGCATCGCGATGACCGCCGGCAGCGACGCTCCGGCCGACGCGACCATCGAGGGTACGCCGCTGTCGCTCGCGAGGCTCGCCGCGCCGGACACCGCCCAGGCCTTCCGGACCGGCGGCCTTCAGATCACCGGCGACGCCGAGATCGCGCAGGGATTCCAGAGGTTGTTTGCCGCTGCACAGCCGGATTTCGAGGAAGAGCTTTCGCGCATTACTGGCGATGCCTTTGCACACCATCTCGCAAGTCTGGCGCATAGCGCGCTGCGATTCGGCCTCAAGGCGCGCGACACGTTCGCGCAAAACGTGGCCGAATACCTGACCGAGGAGGGGCGTGACGTTCCGGCGCGATTCGAGGTCGACGAGTTTCTGGCCGGCGTGGATGCTGTTCGTGAGGCCACCGACCGGCTCGAAGCACGGCTCGAGCAGCTAGAGCGTCCCGGGAGCCGGCATTGATCTCGCTGCGCGTCGCCGGGCGGCTGCTGACCATCCATCGCGTGTTGGTGCGCTACGGACTGGATAATTTCGTTCGCGCCACGCACCTGTACCGCCCGCTGAGATTCGTGTTCTATTTCTCGCCTTGGACGTGGTTCAGGCGCCGCCGTGGCTCGCGCGCGGAACGCCTGCGGCGGGCCCTGGAGGATCTGGGGCCGATATTCGTCAAGTTCGGCCAGCTCCTGTCAACGCGGCGCGACCTGTTGCCGGTGGACATCGCCGACGAGCTCGCCAAGTTGCAGGACCGCGTCCCACCCTTCCCCGGCGACATCGCCAGGGCGCGAATCGAGGCAGCACTCGGAAGCCCGGTCACTGAACTGTTCGGCAGCTTCCAAGAGGCGCCGCTCGCGGCTGCATCCATTGCGCAGGTCCACGCGGCGACATTGACCGACGGCCGCGCGGTCGTCGTCAAGGTGCTGCGGCCCGGAATGCGCGAGATCATCGGCCGCGATATCGACGTGCTGCACGCGCTCGCGGCACTCGCGAAACGTTACTGGGCCGACTCGCGGCGCTTCCGGCCGACCGAGGTCGTCTCCGATTACGAAAAGACCGTGCTCAACGAGCTTGATTTGATGCGCGAGGCTGCCAACGCCTCGCAGCTCAAGCGCAATTTCGCGGGCTCCACGATGCTGCACGTGCCGGAAGTTCACTGGGACCTGTGCCGGCGCGAGGTCATGGTCATGGAACGCATCCATGGCGTCCAGATTTCGGATATTGCGCAACTGCGCGCGCTCGGTACGGACATCCAGAAGCTCGCTGAGAACGGCGTGACGATCTTCTTCACGCAGGTTTTCTGGCACAACTTCTTCCACGCCGACATGCACCCGGGCAACATCTTCGTCGATGTCAGCGATCCGGCAAACCCGAAATACGTTGCCGTGGACTTCGGCATCGTCGGCACCCTGGACCCGCGCGATCAGCTTTACCTGGCCGGCAATTTTCTGGCCTTTTTCGAGCGCGACTACCGCAAGGTCGCGGTACTGCATGTCGAGAGCGGCTGGGTGCCGGCCGGCACGCGCGTCGACGAGCTGGAGAGTGCCGTGCGCACCATTTGCGAGCCGATTTTCAACAAGCCGCTCAAGGACATTTCCTTCGGGCTCGTGCTGTTGCGCCTCTTTGAGATCGCACGGCGTTTCCAGATGCAGATCCAGCCGCAGTTGATCTTGCTGCAGAAGACGCTGCTGAACATCGAAGGTGTTGGCCGCGACCTGTACCCCGAACTCGACCTCTGGAAGACGGCGCTGCCGATCCTGCGCGACTGGATGCGCGAGCGCACCGGGCCGCGGGCGATCATCAAGCACATCCGGAGCAACTGGCCGGATGTCGCCGAGGCGCTGAAGCTCCTGCCCATCATTGCGCGCCGCGCGATCCGCACGGCCTATGACGAGCGGATCGTGGTCCGCACCGAATCCGCCTCGCTGGATCAGCTGCGCAGCGAATTGCGGGAAAGCCGCCGCCGCACAGACATCATCATCGCGGCCGCCGCCTTGTTCCTCGGCGGTGTCATCTGGCTCTCGTTCGGAACCCCGCCCGCCTGGATCGGCTGGTTGCTCGCGGCCAGCGGCGCAGTCCTTCTGGCGAACAGACTGCGAATTGGTGCCGGATAAAGGGATGCCGGATAAAGGGGACGCAACCCTTTATCTCCTTTTCAGGAAGAATAAAGGGGGAATAAAGGGTTGCGTCCCCTTTATTCCCCTTTATTCTTATAGCTCATTGCCGGGACCCAATCATGAAGCGCTTATTCTCGCTGGCCACCGCCTGCATCCTGCTTGCTTCGACCGCGCAGGCCGATGACGGCATCCGGCGGTTCCTGGCTGGCCGCGCAGAGCACGATGTCGAGGTCGCCCGGTCGATCTGGGATTGGGCCGAAGTCGGTTACCAGGAAGTGATGAGTTCCGCATTACTGCAGAAGGAACTCGTCGCCGCCGGATTCAAGGTCGAGGCGGGTGTCGCCGGCATGCCGACCGCATTCATTGCGAACTGGGGCAAGGGCGAACCCGTGATCGGCATTCTTGCCGAGTTTGACGCGCTGCCCGGCATCACGCAGGACATATCGCCGGTTCGCAAACCGCTTTCCGGCAAGCTCTCCGGTCATGCCTGCGGGCATCATCTATTTGGCACCGCCAGCGTTTCTGCGGGGATCGCCCTCAAGGACTGGCTGGAAAAGAGCGCCACGCCCGGCACGATCCGGCTCTATGGCACACCCGCGGAAGAAGGCGGCGCCGGCAAGGTCTACATGGTGCGCGCGGGCCTGTTCAAGGATGTGAGTGCGGTGCTGCACTGGCATCCTTCTGACGTCAATTCCGCCGGGCTCGACAAGTCGCTCGCCAACAAGTCTGTTAAGTTCCGGTTCCACGGCGTCTCCGCGCACGCTTCCGGCGCGCCGGACCGCGGCCGCTCGGCGCTGGATGGCATCGAAGCGATGGACTACATGGTCAACATGATGCGCGAGCACGTGCCATCCGATGCGCGCCTGCACTATGTGATTACGAGCGGCGGGTCGGCCCCCAATGTGGTGCCGGACTTTGCGGAGTCCTATCACTACGTCCGCCATCCCGATGCGCGCGTCGTCGAGGAGATCTTCGATCGGATGGTCAAGGCCGCCGAAGGCGCTGCGCTCGGCACCGGCACCACGATGGATTATGAGGTCATCGGCGGCGTGCACAGCATGCTGCCAAACGAAACACTCGCGCGCGTGATGTACGCGAGGCTCGCGGAAGTGGGCGGCATCAATTACACACCCGAGGAACGCGCATTTTCCGAACAGCTGTACACGAGCCTGTCTGCACCTGATATGCCGCTCGGATCCGAGCGTTCGGTGCAGGCCTTTGACTTCCAGCGCCCGGGCATCGGCTCGACAGATGTCGCCGACGTCAGCTGGAATGTGCCGACCGTCGGCCTGGAAGTTGCCACCTGGGTGCCGGGTACCTCAGCGCACAGCTGGCAGGCCGTCGCCGCCGGCGGCATGGGCATCGGTTACCAGGGCATGAAAAACGCGTCGCAGGTTCTTGCTTTGCTGGGCGAAGAGCTCTTTACGAATCCCGGGCTGATCGCGAGGGCCCGCGCGGAGTTCGAAGAGCGCCGCGGCGCGGACTTCCAGTACAAGCCGATGTTGGGAGACCGCGCGCCAGCCCTGAATTATCGCCGCGGCGTCCCAGGCGGCGGCGAATAATTACCGATTGCCTTGTCACAGGAGACCCTCATGCGCCGCCACCTCATCGCCGCCGCCCTGATGATCCTGGTATCAGCACCGCTTCAGGCAGCCGCAGTGCCCGCCAGCATCACTGAAGCGATTGCCGCCACCGGGCGCAGCGACAAGGATCGCGAGCGCGACGTGCGCGATCGACCCGCAGAACTCCTGGCTTTCGCCGGCATCACGCCGGGCATGATCATTGCCG
>JANPCY010000350.1:0-2973 GCA_031431175.1 Steroidobacteraceae bacterium
CAGTACGCCCGTGATGTCCGCGCAGGATCGTTTCCCGCCCGCGAAGAGCGCTACGCCGGATGAAGCTGTGCCGGACAAATGCCGACTGGCGTGCGCTGCGAAGCACGCTTGGCGAGAGCACGCTCGGTCTGGTGCCGACGATGGGCGCGCTGCACGCCGGACATCTGTCGCTGGTGCAGCGCAGCCAGCGGGAAAACGCCGCAACCGCCGTCAGCATCTTCGTCAACCCGACCCAGTTCGACCAGGCGGATGATCTCGATCGCTACCCAAGGAAGACCGAGCGCGACCTGGTCCTGCTGCAGGACGCCGCAGTGGATGCGGTGTTTATTCCGTCCTACGACGAGATCTACCCGGACGGTTTCCATTATCAGATCAGCGAGTCCGAGCTCAGCCTTCGGCTGTGCGGCGCGCACCGGCCAGGGCATTTCGACGGGGTACTGACCGTGGTGATGAAGCTGCTGAATATCGTACAGCCCACCCGGGTCTATTTTGGCGAGAAGGACTACCAGCAACTTTTGCTGGTGCGCGGTATGACGCAGGCATTCTTCATGGACGTGGATGTCGTCGCCTGTCCCATCGTGCGCGAGCCCGACGGGCTGGCCATGTCTTCGCGCAACCAGAATCTCGATGCGGCACAGCGCCGGCTGGCACCCTCCTTTCATCAGGTCCTGCGTGAGTCCACGGACACAGATACCGCGCAGGCGCGGCTGCAGCAACTGGGCTTCGACGTGGACTATGTCGAGGACTTCAAGGGACGGCGGCTGGCCGCGGTGCGACTCGGCGGCACGCGATTGATCGACAATGTCGTCATTAAGGAGCAGACGTCGTGATGCTTTGCCTCGATATCGGCAATAGCCATATTTTCGGTGGTGTCTTCGCCGGCGATGAGTTGCGCATGACGTTTCGCCAGTCTTCCAGGTCCGGAGCGTCGTCCGACGAGCATGGCCTGTTCTTTCGCAGTGTGCTGCGCGAAAACGGCGTCGACCCGGCGGGCATTGAGCGCATCGCCATGTGCAGCGTGGTGCCGGAAGTTGTCTATACGATCAGCGCGAGCTGCCGCAAGTACTTCGATATCGGCCCGTTCATACTCCAGGCCGGGGTACGCACCGGCCTCAAGATCGCTTACCAGAATCCCCTCGAGGTGGGCGCCGACCGCATCGCCAACGCGATTGCCGCAATACACCTGTTCCCGGATCAGGACCTGCTGATCATCGACATGGGTACCGCCACGACCCTGTGCGCGATTGGCCGCGGGCGACTGTACAAGGGTGGTGTGATCCTGCCCGGGCTGCGCATGTCCATGCAGGCGCTTTACTCGGGCGCATCAAAACTCAGCGCGGTCGAAATCGTCAGGGTCGAAACGGCGCTCGGCCGGACGACCGCCGCCAGTATCCAGTCCGGCTTGTTCTACGGCCACCTGGGCGCATTGCAGACGATCATCGGCCGGGTGGTCGACGAGGAGTTCGACGGCAAGCGCCCGCTGGTGCTTGCAACCGGCGGCTTCGCCTCACTGTACGAAGACAGCGCCCTGTTCGATCAGCTGGTGCCGGATCTGGTGCTGCAGGGCCTGCGTCTGGCGCAGGTGATGAACGAAGTTGGTCTGACGCGGGTCTGAGCGCGCGTCAGAAATAGCCATGCAGTTCCAGGAACGCTTCGGTCCGGTTCTGCAATGAATTCTGCGGGATGCC
The DNA here is from genome assembly GCA_031431175.1 of Steroidobacteraceae bacterium. Taxonomy (GTDB): domain Bacteria; phylum Pseudomonadota; class Gammaproteobacteria; order Steroidobacterales; family Steroidobacteraceae; genus SCUD01. Next base: position 1,689 of record JANPCY010000350.1, read on the forward strand.
GTCGTAAGCGCGGGCGCCGGCCCGAAGCTGAATGAACTCCATGGGCGTGTACTCCCAGACCAGGCTGAAGCGATTTTGCTCATCCTCGTCGACATCCTGATCCGGATCGTAGATCTCCGTAGTCAGCTTCAGATTCTGGCCCTTGCGGATCAGCCAGTTCGCCTCCAGCAGGCCGACCCAGGCTTCGCGTCGACCGGTGGGCGTGCCGTGGTCCACGATGTAATCAGCCTCGGCGAGCCAGCTCACGGGGCCGGTGCGCAACCCGCCGAACAGTCCCTGCAGCGCACGGTCGCCCGCCTCGGAATCGTTGTAGTTGGCGCTGGCGCCCACGCGCCAGATACCGCCGAGGTATTCCAGCCGCCCACTTATCTGTTTGCCATTGTCGGTTTCGGCCCCGCCGGCAGCGCCATTGGTGAGACTGAGCTGAGCCGACCACCTGGACCGCTGCCAGCCCACTTCGACGCCCTCGTCAGGGGTGTCAAAATTGATGCCGGTGACCTGGCGAATGAACGCGCCGTCATCCTCGACGCGCCAGCCGTAGGGCAGGAACAACTGACCCGCCTTGGCGTACCACTCGCCGCCGGCGGTTGTGTACTTCAGGTAGGCCTGCCGGTTGCTCGCGCCGTCGGGGGCGATGCGCTCGTCCACATAGAGCTCCAGCCGCTGTGGCAACAGCGACACACTGGCGTACAGGCGCAATTCGTCCAGCTCGAATTTCCAGCTGCTGTCCTGCTCGGGGGCGTCCGTGAAACGGGCGCTGCCGCGCAGGTCGCCGCCGAGCTGCAGCATCGGGCCGACCATGCCCGTCCAGAGTGACTCCGACGAGCGCTCCCGGCGAGCCGGGAGCTGCGTCTGTCCATAGATAATGCCCGCGGGGTTACGCAGCCCCCCGCCCGCGGGATCCACGTGGCACTGGCCGCATTGAAACCCCTCGCGCACCGCAAGGTAGGGTTCCGCCCGGGCCAGGGCGCTCGCCAGCAGCAGCAGCGCGAGACATCCATTGCCCACCCACTTCATGGCGCATCCCCGGCTACACGGAACGGCACCACCGCATCGCCGCCCGCGGCGCCATCGCCATCGCCGTCGATGGGACGACCCTCGAGGTCAGCCACGGCCACCGGGCCGGAGCCGCGGAACCTGAGCTCGTAGTCATCGGCCGGGAGCTTCGTCTTGCTGCGTATCCAGAGCGCCGTGCCGCCCGCGGTGGTCATCTGCACACGAACAGTTACCGGCAGTTCATTGCCGTCCTCGAAGCGGCCATCACCGCCGGACGCCGTCAGGCTGA
>JANPCY010000351.1:0-4125 GCA_031431175.1 Steroidobacteraceae bacterium
CGGTCCGTTCTTCGACGAGATCACGATGTTCGAGAGCTCGGGCACCTCACTGGCCGCCGGATCGACGATCGACATGCAGATTTTGAGCGACCTGTTCGGCTACGTCGCCGAAGCCGCCGCCGTTCTCGACCTGGACGAAGACTTCCGGAGCACGGTGCTCAGGGCGCGCGCGCGGCTGGCGCCCATGCAGATCGGCAAGAACGGAGAACTGCAGGAATGGCTCGAAGATTGGGGACAACAGGAGCAGAGCCATCGTCACATCTCGCACCTTTACGGCCTGTTCCCCGGTCACCAGATCTCAGCGCGCCGTACACCGGCATTCGCAGAGGCGAGTCGCAGAGTCCTTGTGCAGAGAGGACTCGATGGCACCGGCTGGTCCTCGGCGTGGAAGGCGGCGGCATGGGCGCGGTTGGGCAACGGGCGCGAGGCGCTCCAGAACATCGTCTACGCCGTTAACCACTACACGACCGAAAGCCTTCTCTCCATTTGTTCGGGCAAGCCGCAAGTGGATGGCGCCTTCGGCCTCACAGCGGCCATCGCCGAAATGCTGCTGCAATCGCACGAGGATGCGCTGGAGTTCCTCGCCGCGCTGCCCGTCGCCTGGCCGGCGGGCGAGGTCCGCGGCCTGCGCGCCAGGGGCGGCTTCGAAGTGGGCCTCCGATGGCGTGACGGCCAGCTTGAGCGAGCGGACATCGCTTCGATGCTCGGCCGTACCTTCCGCGTGAGGACGACTCGACAGGCGACCGTCGAGAGTGGCGGCGCGGCGGTCCGCGTCACCCGGCCGGCATCCGACATCGTGGAGTTCGCGACGGTGCCCGGGGCGCACTACGTTCTGTCCATTGGCCGCTAATCGACCCCGGCCCGCGCCGGGGTTCTGTTTGAGCGCTGGCCGGTGTAACTTCGGGCCTCGAGACAGTAGGATCGACGACCTGCGTCCAGCGGCTGCAACCCCATTGTGCGCGTTACGCCACGTCGTTGTCGTCGAGGATGATCCCGATGTTTGCTGCCACAGTCACATTCGCCGCTTTCATGTTCCTCGCCGGATCACCCGCGGCCGCCGCCGATGGCTACGGGCACGTCGAGTTCGCCAATTCGGGCGCTCCCTTGGCTCAGGTCGACTTCCTCGACGGCGTGGCGTTGCTACACGATTTCGAGTACAAGCCTGCCACGGCTGCTTTTCGCCGCGCCCAGGCTGCGGATTCCGGATTCGCGATGGCTTACTGGGGCGAGGCGATGACCTATAACCATCCGATCTGGATGGAGCAGGACCTGGAAGCCGCCCGCGTCGCGCTGAAAAAGCTGGCACCGTCACCCGCGGAGCGACGGGCCAGGGCGAAGACGGACCGCGAGAAGGCGTACCTGGATGCCATCGAGATCCTCTACGGGGAAGGCGCCAAGGAACGCCGCGACTTCGGATACGAAGCCGCAATGGCAAAGCTCCACGATCGTTATCCCGACGACGTTGATGCGGTCGCTTTCTACGGGCTCTCGATCCTGGGCACCGCCCATGGCGGCCGCGACGTCGCAACCTATATGCGCGCAGCGGGCGTGCTCGAGGAGGCCTGGATGAATCATCATGAGCATCCCGGTCTCGTCCATTACCTCATCCATAGTTACGACGACCCGGCGCACGCGCCGCTTGGGCTGCGCGCGGCGCGGATCTACGCCAGGATCGCGCCCGACGCAGGTCATGCCCAGCACATGACGTCGCACATTTTTCTCGCGCTCGGCATGTGGCCAGCCGTCATCGACGCCAACGTCGCCGCGATCGCTGCTCAGGAACACACGCGTCGAGCGGCGGGAGAGGAGCCGGCTGGCTGCGGCCACTATCTGAGCTGGCTCGCATATGCGTACCTTCAGCTCGGGCAAATGGAAAAGGCCCGGAATGCGATAACGACGTGCCGCGCCGCGATGCAGACGAAGGCCGCAATGGAGCAGCCCAGCCAGTCGATGGACCCGGACGATAGCCTGGCCGGTTCGTTCGCCAACATGCGGCTCCGCTATCTGCTCGACACGGGCGACTGGAGCGACGAGGTTGTGGGCCGGCCGTTGCCGATGACCGCTGGGCCAGGCGCACGGCTTGACTTCGCGTTCGCTCGCGCCATGGGTGAGATCGAGCAGGGACATGTCGCCGCCGCGCGCGCCGCTCTGAGCGAGCTCGAAGCTGCCGCCCGCGAAGTCGTCGACATCGAAACGAAGGGGAGCGATTCCGATCCGAGCTATCGCGTGCGGGCTGAGATCTTTGTGTTGGAGGTCCGGGGCCTGTTGGCCGAGCAGAAGAAGGATTTGGCTGGTGCGGAGAAGCTGCTGCGTGAGGCCGTTGCCTTGGAGGAAACGCTCCCGATCGCCTTCGGCCCGCCGGCCATCGACAAACCGACGCACGAGTTGCTCGGGGAGCTCCTGTTTCGGCACGGCCGTGCGGATGAAGCGCAGAAGGAATTCGCGAAGGCCCTCGCGCGCACCCCAGGGCGTCGCCTGGCCGAACGGGGATTCGGGGCCGCGTCCGCCGGCGCGGGGCAGGGTGGCACGTAATCGCCAGAACGGACCTCTGCTACCAACCTTTCAAGAGACCCTGGCCCGCACCGATGTTTCTTTTTTCCTGGCGAGGAGGGCGCGCGCTGGGCTGCCCGGCACTCACACTGCGCGCTTATTCAGCGGGATCCGCACCAGTGAAATAGTTTGCATCGGGCCCACGCTACCACATCTATATGTGAGACCCCGGCCCCGCGCCGGGGTTTCTTTTACTGCACCCACGTCGCACCGTCGAACTGCGACACGGGCGGCCTGACTTTCAATTCGCCGGCTGAGTTGCACGTGCGGCAATGTGGCCTGTTGGCACCTATCGGTCTATTGCCAAGGCCAGCCGCTACCAATGCGGCTAGGGCGCAAATCTCCGTGTAGCGCACCGTGTGCGTGATGTTCTTGTGACCCAGGTAGTGCTGTAGCGCCCGCGTATCGTGCCCGTCATTGGCAGCTTATAGCCGCAGGCATGTCGCAATATGTGGGCCCCGAGCATCCGTTGGCCGACGACGATATTGTCGAGCTGCACACCTGTACGAGTGGGCGACTGCTCTACCAGAGCGGTTTGCTGAGATGCTCGGTGAACGCCGAAAACATGACGTTGAAGCTGACGCTGACTCTTTCGTGCTCGCTCGTATTAGTGTCGACCGAATGTTGCAGCCAGGCTGGGAAAACGATCAGCGTGCCGTTTTTCACGTTTACGACGACCTGGTCTGTATTCTCGGCTGTGAGCTCCGCGACTGGTGGGCGAATGATCCCGGTCTGATGGCGCGGGTCATGGAAATTGATGGTGTCCGTACCCGTGTGAGTCAACACGTAGTAGACGCCACTCAGGAAGTTGTTAGGGTGGTTGTGAATCCCGTGTGATGCACCTGCCGCCAGAACGTTTGCCCAGCAGGCGCTGATCTCGACGGCGTCATAGCTGATCCTGAGAAATCGCAGAATTCCTCGCGCTGCATCGTGCACGCAACCGACGAGGTCTCTGAAGTCATCGCGCTCGTGGAGCGTTTGAAGCGACTGCCAGCCTTTGCCGGCCGCGAGCGGTGGCAACTCGCGTCTAAGATCCGCAAGGGCGGCGAGAACTTTCGCGTCGATAGCTTCGTGCAGCCGCTGTTCGAGCTGGATCTTCCATACGAGCGTGGGGAACATCGGAATCACATCCGATGCCTCGATCCAGCGCGTGAATCCGCTCACTTGTCGGGCAAAGCAGGCCGGTCCTGACTGCCCGGGACCGCGGCTTCTGCCGCCGCGAAGCCGGTCCGCGAATGCGTGCCGTCGCAAAACGGCTTGGTCGATGAACCACCGCAGCGGCACAGCGCAAAGGGCCGTCTCGGAATGGGATACGCCACACCGTTCCAGTCCACCAGTGTCACTTCGTCACCGAAGACCAGATAGGGCCCATTCTGCCGGACTTTGATGCTCGCCATGATCTACCTCCTGCCTGACCGCGCCGTGCGGCGCTCGGCCGGGACATCACCAGCATACCCCTTGGCGTATAGTTACCGAACAATCAGGGCAGCCGCACCGGAGGGCCAGTCATGACGATTGCAGCATCCGTGCAGAAGCATCTCGTCCGCGAGGGCGTGCGCTACGAGCTGATCGAAC
>JANPCY010000352.1:0-8863 GCA_031431175.1 Steroidobacteraceae bacterium
CGCGGATCTCGGTCAGCAACACTTCCTCGCGCGCCGGCATCGCTGCAGCGGCCGGGGCCGGTGGCTTCTTCAGTTTGTTGATGCCCTTCAGCGCCATGAAGATCGCGAACGCGATGATCAGGAAGTCGATCAATGCCTGGAGGAACAGGCCGTACTGCAGCGCGACCGGCTCGCCGGTCTTGGCATCCGTGCCCATCACAAAGCTCAAGCCGGAGAAGTCCACGCCGCCCAGCATCATGCCGATCGCCGGCATCAGCACCGACCCGACGAGCGCCGACACGATCTTGCCAAAGGCGGCGCCGATGATGATGCCGACGGCCATGTCCATGACATTGCCCTTCATCGCGAATTCCTTGAATTCCTGCACGAGACTCATGGTTCTTCCCCTCGATTGGTGATACAGCCCGGCGCTATTCTGGCAAAAAAAAAGCCGGGGAAGACCCCGGCTTTCTCCATGGCGACTACTGAGCGCGCCTTCCGGCGCGGCCCGCAGGTGTGGAAATCTTCAGGCTGCGGCCTTCTTGCGGCGCTTTGGCTCCGCTTCGGCCTTGGCAGCCTTCTTTTTCGGTGCGGCCTTCTTGTCGGCCTTCTTCGCCGCTTTCTTCGGGTCGGGTTTTGCAGGAGGCGCGGTCGTGGTTACTGCGTCGGCCTCGACCAGCTGCATCAGCGCCATCGGCGCCATGTCGCCCATGCGCGGCTCCATTTTCAGGATGCGCGTATAGCCGCCGGCACGGGCGCGGAATCGCGGACCGATGTCGCCGAACAGCTTCTCGACCAGGGTTGTGTCGCGCAGCTGTGACTGTGCGCGGCGGCGCCCGGCCAGCGAGTCGTTCTTGCCGAGCGTGATCAGTGGCTCCACGACGCGGCGCAATTCCTTGGCCTTTGGCAACGTCGTGCGAATCGTCTCCTCACGCAGCAGCGCAGCGGCCATGTTTCGCATCAGCGCCTTGCGATGGGAGCTGTTGCGGGAAAGCTGGCGGCCGGACAGTTGATGACGCATCTATGATTTCCTGTGCGCGGCCTCAGGCCGTGCGCAATTCGTCTTCGCGGCGCAGAGAAGCCGGCGGCCAGCCGTCAATACGCATGCCGAGCGTCAGTCCGTGGCTCTCGAGGACTTCCTTGATTTCGGTGAGCGATTTCTTGCCGAGATTCGGCGTGCGAAGCAGCTCGACCTCGGTGCGCTGCACCAGGTCGCCGATGTAATGGATGTTCTCGGCCTTCAGGCAGTTCGCGCTCCTGACGGTCAGTTCGAGTTCGTCGACCGGGCGCAGCAGGATCGGATCCGGCAGCGGGCCCGAGTCGCGGTTCGGTGATTCGCCGTGGCCTTCGAGGTCCACGAACACTGTCAGCTGGTCCTTCAGGATGCTGCCGGCGCGCCGGATCGCTTCGTCCGGACCGATCGTGCCATTGGTCTCGATGTCGATGATCAGCTTGTCAAGATCGGTGCGCTGCTCGACGCGCGCGGACTCGATCGAGTAGGTAACGCGCCGTACCGGCGAGAATGATGCGTCGAGCTGCAGCCGGCCGATCGGCCTGCTCTGCTCCTCGAACTCGAGGCGCTGGACTGCCGGCCGGTAGCCGCGGCCGCGCTCGATCTTCAGCGTCATGCCAAGCTCCATCGGCTTCGTCAGATTCGCGATGATCAGCTCGGGATTCACGATGACGACATCGTGGTCGACCTGGATGTCGCCGGCAGTAACCGGGCCGGGACCCTTCTTCTGCAAGCGCAGTTCGACCGACTCGCGACTGTGCATCTCGATTGCGATCAGCTTGAGATTCAGCAGGACGTCAACGACGTCCTCCTGTACACCCTCGATGCTGGTGTACTCGTGCAACACGCCGTCGATCTCGACCTCGGTCACGGCACAACCGGGCATCGACGACAACAGCACGCGCCTGAGCGCGTTGCCGAGCGTGTGGCCGAAGCCGCGCTCGAACGGCTCGATCACGATGCGGGCCTGCCGCGTCGCGGTCTCGGTGACCTTGACGGAGCGGGGCTTGAGGAATTCCGTGGCGGAGCCTTGCATTACCGTCACCTGTTACTTCGAGTAAAGCTCGACGACGAGATTTTCGTTGATGTCGGGCAGGATCTGATCGCGATCCGGCAGCGCCTTCAGCGTACCGGCAAACTTCTTGTCATCCACCTCGACCCATTCGGGCAGGCCGACCTGGGTCGCAATCGCGAGCGCCGCCGCTATGCGCGCCTGGCTGCGGGATTTCTCGCGCACGGCGATCACGTCGCCGGCCGCGCACTGGTATGACGCCACATTGACCATCTCGCCATTGACTTCGATGGCCTTGTGGCCAACCAACTGGCGCGCCTCGGCGCGGGTCGCGGCGAAACCCATGCGGTACACGACGTTGTCGAGCCGCGATTCCAGGAAGCGCAGCAGGTTCTCGCCGGTCGAGCCGGAGCGGCCGGCCGCCTTCGCGTAATAATTGCGGAACTGCCGTTCCAGCACGCCATACATGCGGCGCAGCTTCTGCTTCTCGCGCAACTGCACGCCGTAGCCCGACAAGCGCGTGCGGCGATCGCCCTTGATGCCGCCTGGCGGGACTTCAAGCTTGCACTTGCTCTCGAGCGGCTTGATGCCGCTCTTGAGGAACAGGTCAGTGCCCTCGCGGCGCGAGAGCTTGCACTTGGGACCCAGGTATCTGGCCATGATTCGGTGGACCTCAGACGCGCCGTTTTTTGGGCGGTCGACAACCGTTGTGCGGGATCGGCGTCACGTCCGCGATGCTCGTCACCTTGAGACCGCAGGCATTCAGCGCGCGAACCGCGGATTCACGACCCGGGCCGGGACCCTTGACCCTCACCTCAACGGTGCGCAGGCCATGTTCCTGCGCGGCAATGCCGGCCTTCTCTGCGGCAACCTGTGCGGCAAATGGCGTGCTCTTGCGCGAGCCGCGAAATCCGGAGCCGCCGGAAGTCGCCCAAGCGAGCGTGTTGCCCTGCCGGTCGGTGATCGTGACGATCGTGTTGTTGAATGACGCGTGAACATACGCGACGCCCTCGGACACCTGGCGCTTCGCCTTCTTGCGCGTCTTGACGCCGGCCGGTGCCGCGTCCTTCTTGTCTTCGACTTTCTTCTCGTCGACTTTCTGTTCTTCGGTCATCTCTCTACCTGATCAGTCTGTGTGCCGGCGCCGGTTCAATGCTTGGCGGGCGCGACGTTGGTCTTGATCGCCGCGCGGCGCGGTCCCTTGCGCGTGCGCGCATTGGTGCGCGTGCGCTGGCCGCGAACCGGCAGTCCCTTGCGATGACGTATGCCGCGATAGCAGCCGAGATCCATCAACCGCTTCAGGCTCATCGAGTTTTCGCGCCGCAGATCGCCTTCCACCAGGAAGCGCGAAATCTGCGTGCGCAGCATGGCGACCTCGGCCTCGGTCAGGTCGCGCACCTTTGTCGACGGGTCGACACCCGCGGCCACGCAAACCATCTTCGCGCGCGAATGGCCGACGCCGTAGATGTGCGTCAGCCCGATGGCGACGTGTTTGTTGACCGGAATGTTGATGCCGGAGATGCGCGCCATGGCTAGCGACCCCTGAGCCGCGGAAAACACAGTAGCATACGTGAAAAAGCGACTTTTCTCAAGTTTACCGACCCCATTATCTCAGCCCTGACGCTGCTTGTGGCGGGCATCCGAAGAGCAGATCACCCGCACGACACCGCGACGCCGCACGATCTTGCAGTTCTTGCAGATCTTCCTTACTGATGGACGAACTTTCATCTCCGACTCCCGGACGGCACCGCCGTCCTCAGCGCGGCGCGCCGCTGCGGCCCAGGCCGCGCAGGTTTGCCTTCTTCATCAGGCCCTCATACTGGTGCGACATCAGGTGCGCATTCAGCTGGGCAACGAAATCCATGACGACCACGACGATGATCAGGAGCGAGGTGCCGCCGAAATAGAACGGCACGCGACCGTACGACATCAGTATCTCCGGCAACAGGCACACCAGCGTCACATACAGCGCGCCCCAGACAGTCAGTCGCGTCAGCACCTTGTCGATGTATTCGGCGGTCTGCTGGCCCGGCCGGATGCCCGGAATGAAGGCACCGCCTTTTTTCAGGTTCTCGCCGGTCTCGCGCGAATTGAACACCAGTGCCGTGTAGAAGAAACAGAAGAACACGATCAGGCCGCCATAGATCAGGAGGTGCAACGGCTGGCCCCAGCCGAGCGCCGCGGCGACGTTCTGCAACCAGCTCGCGCTTTCGCCGGTTCCAAAGAAGCTCGCGAGCGTCGCCGGAAACAGCAGCAGTGACGAGGCGAAGATCGGCGGAATCACGCCGGACATGTTCAGCTTGAATGGCAGGTGGCTGGTCTGACCGGCGTACATGCGCCGCCCGACCTGGCGCTTCGCGTAGTTGACCGGGATGCGGCGCTGGCCACTCTCGACGAATACGCAGAATGCGGTAACCGCGCCGATCAAGAGCACCAGCAGTATCGCGAAGGCGGGGTTCATCTCGCCCGAACGCACCTGCTCGAGCGTGCCGCCGATCGCCGCCGGCAGGCCGGAAATGATGCCCGACAGGATGATCATCGAGATGCCATTGCCGATGCCGCGCTCGGTGATCTGCTCGCCGAGCCACATCAGGAACATCGTGCCCGCGGTCAGTGTCACGACCGCCGGCATGAGGAATGACCAGAAACCCGGGTTGATGACGACGCCCTGGTTCGTGAATGCGACCGCAGCGGCAAAACCCTGGAATGCCGCCAGCACGACCGTGAAGTAGCGGGTCCACTGCGTGATCTTGCGGCGCCCGGACTCGCCTTCTTTCTTGATTGCCACCATTGATGGCACGACGACCGCCATCATCTGCAGGATGATCGACGCCGAGATGTAGGGCATGACGCCCATCGCAAAGATCGAAAGACGCGCTAGGGCGCCGCCCGAAAACATGTTGAACAGCCCGAGGATCGTGCCTTCCTGGCTGTCGAACAGCCGCTCAAGCGCGACCGGATCAATACCGGGCACCGGCACGAAGGTGCCGATGCGGTAGACGACCAGTGCGCCCAGCATGAACAGCAGGCGATGACGCATCTCGGTGAAGCGCGTGACTTCACCGAGCGCGAGTGTCGCGTTGCCTGCCGTTGTTGCCATCTTGTGCTGCTGTGCGCCGCCAGGCCGATCAGGCCGCGACGCCCTCCTCGATCTTGCCGCCCGCCTGCTCAATCGCAGCCCGCGCACCCTTGGTCGCGCGCACTGCAGGGCCGCGCAGCGTAACGGCGCGTGCAATCGTGCCCGACAGGATGACCTTCGCCTTCTCTGTCTGAAGGGGAACAACGCTCGAGGCAATCAGCGCGGCGAGATCGATGACATCAGCCTTCACCTTGGTGAGGTCCGTCAACGTGACCTCGGCCCGGGTCGCGTGCATCGCCGAACGGAAACCAACTTTTGGAAGGCGGCGCTGCAGCGGCACCTGGCCGCCCTCGAAGCCGACCTTGTGATAGCCGCCCTTACGCGCCTTCTGGCCCTTGCCGCCCTTGCCGCAGGTCTTGCCCTGGCCGGCGGACGCGCCGCGTCCGACGCGCAGCCGTGGCTTCTTGCTGCCAGCAGCGGGTTTCAAAGTGTTCAGTCGCATTTCGTCGCTCCTCCGGCCGTCACGCGCGCTCGACACCCAGCAGGTGCTGCGCGACGTGGATCATTCCACGCACCTCGGCGGTGTCGGGGACGACGCGTGAATCGCGGATCCGCCGCAGCCCGAGACCGTACACCGAGGCGCGGATATTGCGCAGTTGCCCGTGCACGCTGCTTTTCAACGTAACTTTCAGCTGTTCCTTGCGCATTGGGATCAACTCATGATCTCTTCGAGGGTCTTGCCGCGCTTCGCCGCAATGCGATCCGGCGCAGTTATGCGCGAGAACGCGTCAAAGGTCGCGCGCACCACATTGATCGGGTTTCGCGAGCCATAGCACTTGGCCAGCACATTACGCACGCCGGCGCACTCGAAAACCGCGCGCATGCCGCCACCAGCGATCACGCCTGTGCCGTCCGACGCAGGCTGCATGTAGACGCGGGTCGTGCCATGCCACCCCTGCAGGGCGTAATGCAGCGAGTCGCTGCGCAGAGGCACCGTCATCATGTTCTTGCGTGCCTGCTGCATGGCCTTCGCAATCGCCGTCGGCACCTCGCGCGCCTTGCCATAACCGAAGCCGACCTTGCCTGCGCCGTCGCCGACCACGGTCAGCGCCGTGAAGCCGAACTGCCGGCCACCCTTGACGACTTTGGCGGTGCGGTTGACCGCGACCAGCTTTTCGATCAGGTCGTCGCCGGATGAGGATCTTTCCACTCGTGCCATTACGCTTCCCCCGGAATCAGAACTTGAGGCCGGCCTCGCGGGCCGCCTCGGCGAGCGCCTTCAGGCGCCCGTGATACTTGAAGCCGGAGCGGTCGAACGCCACCGACGTGATGCCGACCGCCTGCGCGCGCTCGGCGATTGCACGGCCAACCGCGGCTGCCGCGGCCGCATTGCCCGTGCCCTTCAGGTCCTTGGCGACGTCTTCCTGCACGGTCGAAGCAATCGCCAGCACCCGCGCGCCGTCGGCGGTCGTCACCTGTGCGTAGATGTGCCGCGGCGTGCGGTGCACCGTCAGGCGCGCCGCGCCGAGTTCGCGGATCTTGGCGCGGCCGCGTGTCGCGCGCCGCAAGCGCCGGTCATTTTTTGTCAGCTGTGCCATAAGGAACCTCTGATTTACTCCGGCATGAGGCGCGTTACGTGCGCGCAATTGCGCGCCAAGGCGCGAGCCGAAGTCCAATAGCCAGGACTATGGACAAGGCGAGCAACGCAGGCGCGCCATTGCCCGCGCGTAACCCTCCGGGACCGGGCGATTCTCGTCCCTCGCGGCGTCGCTCGTCGCTCATGTATCGTCTGATACACATCGCTCCTCCCTTCTTGCCAGGGACGAGAATCGCACACGGTCGCGCCCATACCGGAGTAGATCAGAGGTTCCATGCTTATTTCTTCTTGCCTTCCTTCATGACAATCCTCTCGCCGGCATAACGCACGCCCTTGCCCTTGTAAGGCTCCGGCGGCCGATAGCCACGGATCTCGGCCGCGACCTGGCCAACCTTCTGGCGGTCGACGCCCTTGATGATGATTTCGGTCTGACTCGGCGTCTCGATCGAGATGCCTTCCGGCACCAGGTAGCTGACCGGGTGCGAAAATCCCAGCGTCAGGTTCAAGTTCTTGCCCTGCACCGCCGCGCGGTAACCGACACCGACCAGCTCGAGCTTGCGCTCGAAGCCCCTGGTGACGCCCACAACCATATTCGCGAGATTCGCGCGCGTCGCGCCGGCCGTTGCAATCCGGGTCGACGCGTCCTTGGCAGCCGTTACTGCGACCACGAGTTGCTGTTCGTTCTGCACAACCGTGATGCCGCGCGCGAAACGCAATGTCAACGCGCCCTTGGCGCCCTTGATGGTCACGGCGTCAGCCGCAAGCGTCGCATTGACGCCCTTTGGCAGATCGACCGGCATCTTGGCAATTCTGGACATGATCCGGGCTCCTCACGCCACCAGGCACAGGACTTCGCCGCCCTGGCCGGCGCGGCGCGCCTCACGATCGGTCATGACGCCCGCAGGCGTCGAAACGATTGCAATGCCGAGCCCACCCAGCACTTTCGGCAATTCGTCCTTGGCGCGGTACTGCCGGAGGCCGGGGCGCGACACGCGTTCGAGCCGCTCGATCACCGGCTTGCCGGCGTGATACTTGAGCGCGATGGTCAATATCGACTTGTCGCCCTCATTGCGGACCGCGAAATCGCTGATGTATCCCTCGTCCTTCAGCACGCGGACGATCGCCAGCTTGACGCGCGAGGACTGCATCGACACCTCCGCCTTTCCGGCGCCCTGGCCATTGCGGATGCGTGTCAGCAGGTCTGAAATCGGGTCGGTCATGCTCATCGCGTTTCGCTCCTCACCAACTCGCCTTGCGAAGTCCAGGTACGTCGCCGCGCATTGTCGCCTCGCGCAGCTTGATGCGGCCGAGGCCGAACTTCCGGTAATTGCCACGCGAGCGTCCGGTAATCGCACAGCGACTGCGCTTGCGCACCGGGCTCGAATCGCGCGGCAGCTTCTGGAGCGCCTCGACCGCGGCCATGCGGTCCTCGAGCGCCGCCTTCGGGTCGCGAATCTGTTCCTTGATCAGCGCACGTCTTGCGGCGTACTTCTTCACCACTTTCGCGCGGCGCTTCTCGCGCTCGATCATGCTGGTCTTGGCCATCGGTCACTTCCTGAACGGAAAATTGAATGCTTCGAGCAGGGCCCTGCCCGAACGGTCGTTGTGCGCATTGGTCGTGATCGTGATATCCATGCCGCGCAACTGGTCGATCTGGTCGTAGGCGATCTCGGGGAAAATAATCTGTTCCTTCACCCCAAAGCTATAGTTGCCGCGGCCGTCAAATGAACGCGGATTGACACCACGGAAATCGCGGATGCGCGGCATCGCGACATTGATCAACCGGTCCAGGAACTCGTACATGCGCGCACCGCGCAGAGTCACCATGCAGCCGACCGCGAGCCCTTCGCGGATCTTGAATGTCGCGACCGACTTCTTTGACTTGCGCACGGCCGGCTTCTGCCCGGTGATGCGCGCCAGATCCGCGGTCGCCGCGTCCATGACTTTCTTGTCTGCAACTGCCTCGCCGACACCCATGTTCACGGTGATCTTTGTCAGGCGCGGCACCTGCATGTCGTTCTTGAGGCCGAGGTCCTGACGGAGCTTCGGCATCACGACTTCGCGATAGTGCTTGTGCAGCCTTGCTGTTGAAGCCATTTCTGCGGTCTCCACTCTCAGGAATCCACTACTTCGCCATTCGACTTGAAATAGCGGACCTTGCGTCCGTTCTCGAGCAACTTGCGG
>JANPCY010000353.1:0-3755 GCA_031431175.1 Steroidobacteraceae bacterium
CGCAAGGGGCGCTTGATCTGCTGGTGGCCGCCACAGTACGACATCGCGTCCTGATGGTGGTGACCTACCGTCCGGAGTACAGCCCGCCCTGGAGCGGATTCGGCCACATCATGCCCCTCACGCTGACGCGGCTTGGGCGCCGCCAGGCCGCGGCCATGGTCGAGCGGGTCACCGGCGGGGTGCCACTTCCGCAGGAAGTACTCGATCTGATCGTGGCGAAGACGGACGGCGTGCCGTTGTTCGTCGAGGAACTGACCAAGACGGTGATCGAAAGCGGCTTGGTGACCCGGACCAACGGAGCGTATGCGCTGACCGGGCCGGTGACCGACTTCGCCATCCCCTCGACGCTGCACGACTCGCTCATGGCGCGTCTGGATCGTCTTGCGCCGGTGCGCGAGGTGGCGCAGATCGGCGCGTGCATCGGCCGCGAATTCTCGCATGTTCTGTTGTCCGCCATCTCGCCGATGACGGGCAATGCCCTCAACGACGCTCTTCAGCAATTGATCGCGAGCGAGTTGATTTTCGCCGTCGGAACACCGCCGGAGGCCACCTACACCTTCAAGCACGCGCTGGTCCAGGATGCGGCATACGAGTCGCTCTTGCGCCTGCGGCGTCGCGAGCTCCACTTCGCCATCGCGGAGAACCTGTCGAAGATGCAGGGCACCGAGCCCGCCTTGCTGGCCTCGCATTACACGAAGGCGGAGATGCCGGAGCTGGCCGTGCCGAAATGGCTCGAAGCGGGACAGAAGGCCCTCGCGGCCACGCATTATTCGGAAAGCATCGCACATGCGCAGGCCGGTCTGTTGCTCCTCGACGGCTTGAAGTCACCTCGCGACCGCTCCGTACTGGAAATCTCGCTGCACACCTGCCTTGCCTTCAACTATGTCGCAACTCGGGGCTACGGCGCTTACGAAGCCGGAGTCAGCTTTCGCCGTTCCGAAGAACTGCTGCCGGAAATCGACGACGACCGGGTGGCCCTACCGGTTCTTCTGGGTATCGGAATCTTCCACTGGATCCGGGCTGATTTCCCCCTCTCGGTAAAGTACTTTCAGAACTTGCTCAAACGTGCCGAGCGTGCGGGCGACGACCTTATGGCTTTTGCCGCGCGCTCGGAACTCGCGACGATTCAACTGTGGACCGGCACACCTCTCGAGGGCCGGCCATTGATACGACAAGTTCTCGACGACTACGATCCGGCAAAGCATGGCATTTTGACGTCTGTCGCCGGCCAGGATTACGCCGTCCTTGCCGCTGCGCTTGCCGCGAAGGCCGAAAATTTTCTGGGCTACTTCGACTCATCCCGGAGGATGGCGGAGCGCGGCATTGCAATCGCCCGAGAGGTCAAGCACCCTTTCAGCGTTGGCATGGCGCTTTGTCTGGCATCCAGTGTGGCGATCGAGCGAGGGGAAACAGCGATGACCTTCGCCTTCGCGAGGGAATGCATCGATATCTGCGATGAACAAGGTTTTCCATACTATGGCGACTGGGCGCGCGCTACGCAGGGACTTGCAGCGGCATTCGAGGGCCGAGCGGAGGCTGGCGTGATCGAGATCGAGCACGCCATAGATGCGATGGAGAGCTTGGGCTCCCTCCAGTCGCGCCCTATGTTGGGCATCTACTGGGCCGAAGCCATGCTCCTCGCTGGTCGCCCCGAGGAGGTCTATGAGACGATGCGGCAGCACTTGGATCTCATCGAGCAGTACGGCGAGTTTGGTTTCTTGTCGCCGACGCGGCTGATGATGGCGCGCGCATTGCTCGCCTATCCCGTTCCAGACACCGAGGAAGCCGAAGCGGAACTGCACCGTTGTCTCGACTGTGCGCGAGGTCAAGGCGGCAAGATGATCGAACTGCGCGCGGCCACGTCGCTCGCCCGCCTGTGGAAAATGCAAGGCAAAGACAAAAAGGCCATCGATCTGCTTAAACCTGTTTACGGCTGGTTTACCGAGGGTTTTTATACGCCTGATCTGAGAGAGGCGAAGGCGCTCTTGGAAGCCATGCCCTGAGATACCTTGGAGGTAAGCAACGATGTCATACGGAACCGTCAAAGTATCCAGAGGACTCCTGCTCTGTGGGATGATTCTTTTCGCGGCTGTCATTGGCGCTGCGAATGCGAAGGACACATCAGGCCCGATCCGAATCGGCGTCGTGGCCTTTCTCGGCGGTGCTGGATCAGTGGGACTTCCGATTCGCAACGGCACCCAGTTGATTGTCGATGCCATCAACGATGGCACGCTGCCGCCGCCGTTCAAGTCCGCCGGCCTCGGCGGGCGCGCTGTCGAGGTGATTTTCATCGACGAAGCCGGAGGTCCGACAAGGCAGATCACGGAATTTAACAACCTCGTTCAGCTCCGCGATGTGGATATTGTGATCGGTTACATTTCCAGTGGCGACTGCGCGGCCGTCGGTCCGATGGCGGAAAAGCTGAAGATGTTGACCGTGTTCGCCACCTGTGCCAATTCGCTGCTCGAAGACCAGAAGTACCGCTATGTGTTCCAGACGATTGCGCTGCCACAGGCGCACAATATTGGTCTCGCGCGCTATGTGGCCGCGCGCTTTCCCCACACCAAAACCGTAGCCAGCATCGGCCCCAATTACGTCTGGGGTTACGATACGACGAGTGCATTTATCGGCTCGCTACGTGTCTTGCTGCCGACTATCCAGGTCGTCAACCAGCAATGGCCGAAGCTGTTCGCGGGCCAGTATGGCGCCGAGATATCGGCTTTGCTTCTCCGACACCCGGATATCATCCATTCGAGCCTCTGGGGAGGCGACGAGGTCTCCTTCATACAGCAAGCCGCGACCCGCGGGTTGTTCAAGCACTCGCAAGTCGCGTTCAACTCGGGCCTGCACATCCTCTCGGTGATTGGTAACAGCTTGCCTGACGGTACGCTGATCAGCGAGCTCGGACCACACGGCTTGTTCGCACCGGACACTGCGTTCGCCCACTGGTTTGCCAAGTCTTACGCCGCCCGCTACGGCGTGCCGGATGATCCAATATCCGGCCAATACGCCGAGGCGTTGCTTGCGGTCAAGGCGGCGTTCGACAAGGCCGGCATCGCTGCAGGGGCTTCTCCCAAGATAGAACAGGTAATCGATGCCTTCGAGTTTCTCGAATGGGAAGGGCCGAGCGGGCGCACGAAAATGGCACTCGGCAACGGCCATCAGGCGATCAGCAGAACAGCGGTCGGGGTGTCGAGATTCGACAAGGCTAAAGGGCGAGTCGTTCTAGACGACGTCGTTCACTATGACGCCGAATGCGTGAACCCACCGCCCGGCTGGAAGGCCGTTGACTGGATCGCGGCCGGCTTTCCGGGAGCCAAATGCGACTGATGGCGCAAGTTGTCGGTTTGCCCTTTGCCTGCGACTGGTCTGCCGAGAGTCTCGTGGGAACCGGCTCAGCCGGCGACCAAAACCTGGCCGCGGTCGATCAAATAAACCAGGTCGAGCAGCTCGCGCGAGTGCGAGAGATCGGATTCCGTCAGGACAATCGATAGCCCCCGTTGCTTGAGTCCGGCGATCACCTCCGCAAGCCGTTTGGCCAGCACCGGTGCCACGCCTTCGAACGGCTCGTCGAGCATCAGCAGTTTAGTGCCACACATCAGCGCTCGCGCCAACGCCACCAGTTTCTGTTGCCCGCCGGAAAGCTGCAATGCCTTGCGGTCGGAGAAAACTTCGACTTCGGGGATCATTTTGTATACGTCGGCCAGCCGCTCGCGCGGATCGGCCATGCCCGCGGACCAGGCCGGGATGAGCAC
>JANPCY010000354.1:0-4005 GCA_031431175.1 Steroidobacteraceae bacterium
CTGCGTGCCGGTGCCGGGCAGCCTGTTCGCCTCGTCCTGGCTCGGGTCCAATGTGGCGCAACTGCAGGTGCAGATGCTTGACCATGACCAGCGACCGTTCTTCGGCGATCCGCGCAATGTGCTCGACACGGTGCTCGAACGATACGCCGCGCGCGGCTGGCGGCCGGTGGTCGCCATCGAACTGGAATTCTATTTCGTGGACCCCGAACGCACGGCCGCAGGCCACGCGCAGGCACCGCCATCGCGGCTGACCGGCCGCCGCGAGCACCGCACCCAGATTAATTCGATGGCGGATCTCGATTCCGTCTCCGACATCCTGTCCGAGATCGCGACGACTTGCGCCGAACAGAATGTTCCGACCGGCACTGCACTTGCGGAATACGGACCGAGCCAGTGGGAGGTCAACCTTCGGCATGTGGCCGATGCGCGCCTCGCCTGCGACCAGGCGATCCGCTTCAAGCGTATCGTCAAGGGCGTGGCGCTGCGCCATGGACTCGAGGCGACCTTCATGGCCAAGCCCTATGAAGACATGGCCGGCAGCGGCATGCATATGCATGTGAGCGTACAGGACGCGGCTGGACAGAACATATTCGCTTCTGTGGAAGAACTGGGCAACGACCTGCTGAAGCAGGCCGCGGCCGGGCTGATTGCGACCATGGCAGACGCCATGGCGGTATTCGCGCCCAATGCGAATTCCTATCGCCGCCTGCGGCCCGAGGCCTATGTGCCGACGCACGCAACCTGGGGCTACAACAATCGCGGCGTCGCAGTACGCGTGCCGGTTTCCGGCCCGGAGGATCGCCGCCTCGAACACCGTGTGGCGGGCGCCGACGCCAATCCCTACCTGCTGAGTGCGGTTGTGCTGGCCGGCATGCTGCACGGCATCGAGAAGAAACTGCCTGCGCCCGAGGCAATGACCGGCAACGCCTACACGCAGCGCTCGACGGCACCGCGGCTGCCGACCGACTGGCCGACGGCGCTCGCGCATTTCGGCGCGAGCAGCGTGCTGCGCGAATTCTTCGGCGATCGCTTCGTGCGGCTGTACGAAGTCACGCGCCGCGGCGAAATGCAGGATTTCGCCGCGCGGCTTTCACCACTCGATTTCGCCTGGTATCTGGAGCCGGTATGAATCTCGCCCTGGCGCCGGCACTGAGCTGGTACGAAGCGTCGGTCAAGCGGCCAGCACCGAGTCCCCCGCTCGCCGGCGACATGCAGGTCGATGTCTGCGTGGTCGGCGCCGGCATCGCCGGTTGTTCAACTGCGCTGCATCTCGCGGAACGCGGCTACAAAGTCGTGCTGCTCGAAGCCGAACAGGCCGGATTCGGCGCCTCTGGCCGTTCAGGTGGCCAGCTGATCCCGGGATATGCCGCGAGCCAGCAGAAACTCATCGCCCAACTCGGGCCCGAGGACGCACGGCGGCTCTGGGACTTCACGCTTGAGGGCGTCGATCTGGTGCGCGAGCGGATTCGCCGCCATGGGATCGCATGTGACCTCGCCTGGGGCCAGATGCACTGCGCGGTCAAGCCGCGGCAGCGCGACGAACTGCAGGAATGGCATCGTGAATATGAGGAGGACTACAACTATCGGTCCACGCGCTTCATGGAGCGCGCCGAAATCGAGGGTCTGCTCGCAACCAGGCGTTATTGCGCCGGGCTGTACGACAGCGCGGCCGGCCATTGCCATCCGCTCAAGTACGCGCTGGGGCTCGCCGCCGCCGCAAAGGCAGCCGGCGTGCGTTTCCATGAAGGCAGCCCGGTCACGTCCCTCGAGCGCGGATCGACCGTGGTCGTACGCACCGCAAACGGCAGCGTGCGCGCGAAACAGGTGGCGCTCTGAGCCATTGTCGGGCTCGGCGAGATCGCGCCGGTCCTTGCACGCAAAGTGATGGGCGTCGCGACCTACATCGTCGCGACAAGGCAATTGGGCGCCGAACGGGCCGCAGCGATCATCAAGAACAACATGGCTGTGAGCGACATCAACTGGGTGCTGGACTACTTCCTGCGCTCGGCGGATCACCGGTTGCTGTTCGGCGGCCGCGTCAGCTATTCGGGGATCGACGCGAGCAACACCGCGCGTGCGACGCAACTTCGTATGTTGCGCGTGTTCCCGCAGCTCGCTGACGCCGAAATCGAGTATTCCTGGGGAGGATTCGTGGACATCACGATGAATCGCGCGCCGCATTTCGGGCGGCTCGACCCCAATCTCTATTTCCTGCAGGGATTCTCGGGCCACGGCATGCTGCTGACCGGCATCGCCGGGAAGATCATGGCCGAGGCGATGGCAGGGCAGGCCGAGCGCTTCGATGTCTACACACGCATCCGCCACCACGATTTCCCGGGGGGCATGGCGCTGCGCCGGCCGGCACTGGTGCTCGCGATGTTGTGGTATCGGCTGCGGGACCTGTTGCCCTGACGTCAATCCGGAGGACCAGTCGTCGGCAGTCGGCCGCTGAGCTCCGTGCTACTAGACTCTGACGAAATACGGAACAGCTATCAGGACGGCCCCAATTGCGACGAGAAGAATGGTGTTGGCAACGAAGTACGGAAAGATCATCAGGGCCAACCCGCAAATCAGCGGGACAACCGCTTTCTGTTTCCTGCCGTACATGAAAAAGCCGAGCCCGATTGACCCGTATAGCAGGCCCCAAAGAAGCAACGATTCGTTCAATACAATCCTACCTATGTGCCGGCTAACGCAATGAGGCGCGGTATTGCGGATAGCTCCCGCCTAGGGAACAAGCTCCATATCGACGCGGTGCAGGTCGGGGCCCCAGCCATGTTTTATGGTCGCTGTGGCGCGCGCACCAAATTTAGCAAAGAAGGGTGCCGATTTGTGGCTGGCGGCCATATGGAGGAGGCGCGCACCGCTCGCCCGCACAACGCTCAGGGCACGGCCCATCATGGCTGAGCCGACTCCCATGCCCTGGACATCCGGGGCAATGAGGATCCAGCGAATGACGACCTCATCCGGGCCGTGGGGCCGAACCCCATAGGCCCCGACGATCCGGTGTTCGTGCAGGCAGACCTCGTATCCCTCGGGGACACCTGCGAGGAACTGCACGTAGCCCGGGCGCTCGCCGGGGTCAAAAAACGCAGGGCAATTGGCGTCGAACAGGGCTAGGCAGGCCGGCTGGTCGCTGGTCCGGTAGGGTCGAAAGTGCGGAAGTTGGTTCATGGCTCCTTTTATCGGATGCCGACTGGGCCGCACGGGACAGATTGGGCCGTGCCCCAGGCCATTCGATCGACCCAGGCTTCACAAAGGGCCACCGCTTCCGCAGGGCGGAAATTCTTCGGATCGAGACACGACTCCAGCCACAGCCCATCCAGCAAAGCCGTCAGCCCGATCTCCGCGAGTCGCAGTTCAAAGCCGGGTCGCTCATTCGCCCGCATGAAATCCGCGAGCAGCGTATGCAGCAATTCGCCATAGCCGCGACCCACTTCGTCGCGCACTTTTCGCATCTCCGGTGACTGCCGGAATAATCCCCAGAACACGACCCACGTCGTCAGTACCTTTGGATCGAGATTTGGCCTGGAGAAGTTTGCTTCGAAGAACGCGCGCAGCCGCGCGCGGGGTTCGCTCGGTGCGCGCGTCACGGCCGCACCGAAGCCTTCGGACAGGTGCCGGCTGAAATGCCGGTAGCTCTCTGCGACCAGCGCGTTCTTGTTCGGAAAATGGTGATTGATGAGGCCAATGGATACACCGGCTTCCGCGGCGATGCGCCGCACCGACAGGCCCTCGTGGCCGTGACGCCGGAGACTAGCGATAGTCGCTTCGATGAGCGCCAGACGCCGGTCATCCGCCGCGCGGCGCTCGTAACGGGGCTTGGACCCCGCAGCTTTCACCGCAGGCGCGCGGCGCGTACCGAACTCCAGCCCTTGCCGGGCGCCTCGCGCTGCCGGCATTCCGGTATCAGGCCGCGCATACGCCGTCTGCAGGCGAACAGACAGACTTCACCGACACTGAGATCAATTCTGGCATTCATTGTTGAACGATCGTACGGCAAGG
>JANPCY010000355.1:0-1535 GCA_031431175.1 Steroidobacteraceae bacterium
TCGGGTAGCCGGATACCGGATCGTCATACAACACGCAAACTACCTTGGCCATCGGTAAACCCCTTTCCTGTGGTCGTATGGCGGCTATTAGATCATGCTGCTCTAATCCGCGCGCCAGCGGAAGCTTGCGGCTGCGATGCCCAGAAACACGGCAGTCATCGCCAGCAGTGTCGCGAGGCGGGGCAGGACATCCAGGACCCCGGCGCCGTCCAGCATGATGGCACGCGCGGCTTGCAGCATCTGTGTCAGCGGCAGCGTCTCGGCCGCCATACGCAGCCACGGCGGCGCGCTCTCGAGCGAAAACCAGACGCCGGAAAGAAGCATCATCGGCCAGGACACCAGGTTGATGACGCCATTGGCGAGTTCCTCGCTCGCGAACCGGGCCGCCACCATGAATCCCAGCGAGATCATGCAGGTCGCGCCCAGCACAGCGGTGGCGAGCAGCAGGAGTGCACTGCCATTGTTGCGGAATGGAACCAGCAGTGCGAGGACGGCATACACCAGTGTCGTCACGCTGACCGTCAGGGCGAGACGCGACAGGATCTGGGCTGCGCCAAACTCGAGTGCCGTGACCGGTGTTGCCGAAAGCCGGCGCAGGAAACCTGACTTCCGATACCTCACGACGACATAGCCGACGCCGAACAGGCAGCTGAACATCATGTTCATGCCGAGGATGCCCGGCAGCAGCCAGTCCACATAGCCCACGGCTGCGCCGCTGACCGGTTGGCGCAGTGCGCCGCGCGCGGATTCCAGCAGCAGCTTCTCCGCCAGATAGCCATTCGGCGACTCGGCATTGACCCAATAGCGCGGCGCACCGCGAAGGTCGAGCAGCAGGGCGCTCTGGTGCCGTTCGACCGCCCGGATTGCGGCGTCGAGATCGGCCGCTTCCACCCGGTGGAAGCCCACGAAACGTGTGGCCAGGAAAGGATGCAGCCCCGCATCGAGCGTGGCACCGGGCGCGGTGATGACCCCAATGTCTATCAAGTTCCGAGGCTGCCCGCCAAAAATGACCGCGAAGGCAACGACGAGGGCCAGCGGCAGCACGAAATTGAATACCAGTGTCGAACGGTCCCGCAGGAATTCCAGGTTGCGTGCATGCCAGACAGCGAACAGGCGCCGCAGATTCATGTGCGGAGCTCGCGCCCGGTCAGCTCGAGGAACAAGTCCTCGAGGTTCCTTGGCCTGATGCGCAGCTGACGGAGTGGCACACCGCGATCGAGCAGCGCGCGCAGCGCCAGTTCCACGTCAGCCGTCGAAATCTCGACCCGATCGCCGGCAATCAACACCGGCAACGGGAATGTCGCGAGGGCCCCCTGGAACTCGTCGCGCGGCAGCTCGAGCACGATGTCGTCGAAATGTTCCTTCAGGAGGCGCGACGGGGGTCCCTCGGCAATGATGCGGCCGTGATCCATGATTGCGACCACGTCGCAAAGGAAATAGGCCTCTTCCATGTAATGGGTCGTCAGCAGCACGGTCCGCTGCTCGGCCTTGATCGCGCGGATCAGGTCCCAGAAGTTGTGGCGCGCCTGCGGATC
>JANPCY010000356.1:0-3410 GCA_031431175.1 Steroidobacteraceae bacterium
CTTCCGAGATGGTCAGGCCGAGGAAGGACGGCAACAACACCGTCGACGACAAGGGCATGCCGCTGTGGCGGATGGCGCCGTCGCCGCACGGACCGTACTGGCAGGAGGGCATGAAGCTTGGCTACCAAGACGCCGGTTCATGGACGATGCTCAAGTCCACGCCGGTGAACCGCCGCAAGGCCGCCTGGCTGTATGCGCAGTTCACCGTCTCCAAGACGGTGGACGTGAAGAAAAGCCAGGTCGGCCTGACATTCGTCCGCGACAGCACGATCCGGCACCAGTCCTTCACCGATCGTGCGCCGAAGCTCGGCGGCCTGATCGAATTTTACCGCTCGCCCGACCGCGTGCTGTGGACCCCGACCGGCATCAATGTTCCCGACTATCCGAAGCTGGCCCAGCTCTGGTGGCAGAACATCGGGGACGTGAACTCCGGTGCGTCCACGGCGCAGCAGGCAATGGACCGGCTGGCCGGCGAAATGGATGACGTGATGGCGCGCATGCAGTCGGCCGATGAAAGGGCAAAGACCTACGGCGGTTGCGGTCCGCGCCTGAACAAGACCAGGGATCCGAAGGAATGGCTGGGCAAGCCCGACGGGCCGAAAGCCAGGCTCGCAAACGAGAAACCCAAGGGCCAGACCATCGACTACGACGAACTGGTGAAGCGCTGGGCGGCGAAGTGACCTGAACGATACTTTCGTGACCCGACCGGGACTCGAATTTCGCGGCATCGAACTGCGGGTGGATAGCCAGACGCACATCCATCCGGTCGACATCGCGCTCGCACCGCGGGGATTCAACATCCTGCTCGGGCCGACGCTGGCCGGCAAGACCACATTGATGCGCCTGATGGCGGGCCTGTTGAAGCCTACCGCCGGCGAGCTGTGGTTTCATGGACGCGACGTCACCGGCGTGCCGGTGCGGGCGCGCGGCGTGGCGATGGTCTATCAGCAGTTCATCAATTACGGGCACTTGAGCGTCTTCGATAACATCGCCTCGCCGTTGAGGGTCGCGCGCGCCAGCCGCGCCGAGATCAAGGCCAGGGTCGGGCGCATCGCGGAGCTCCTGCAGCTGTCCTCGCTGCTGGATCGGCGACCGGGCGAACTGTCCGGCGGGCAGCAGCAGCGCACGGCGCTCGCGCGTGCGCTGGTCAAGGATGCCGGCCTCGTGCTGCTCGACGAACCGCTCGCCAATCTTGACTACAAACTGCGCGAGGCGCTGCGCGAGGAGTTACCACGCCTGTTTGCCGATCGGGACTGCACGGTGGTTTATGCCACGACCGAGCCTGCCGAGGCACTGCTTCTCGGTGGCCACACCGCGACGATCCACGAGGGCAGGATCACCCAGTTCGGCGCGACATCGGATGTCTATCGCCGACCGACCGACCTGCTTGCCGCACGAGCTTTCTCCGATCCGCCGATGAACTGTGCGCCGGTGCTGAAGCGCGGCGGCCGCTTCGAGCTGACCGACGTGACCTCATGGCCGGCCGAGCGCGGACTCGCTGGGCTTGCCGATGGTCCGTACACGCTCGGTCTGCGACCGCATCGCGTGCAGCCGCTGGCCGCCGGTGCGGCTGGCGCGATCACGGTCGAGGGACGCGTGGCAATCGCCGAGATCAGCGGCTCGGAAAGCGTCGTGCACTTCGAGCTGCACGGGCGCACCTGGGTGTCGCAGTCGCACGGCGTACTCGGCTTTGACGTCGGCGCAACAGCGGTATTTAGCCTCGATGTGTCGCGTGGCCTGTACTTCTCCCCCGACGGGCGCTGCGTCGGCCGCGCCGAGGACTGAGAAGGCACATGGCTCGCATCAGCCTGAAAAATCTGCGGCATTGCTACAGGCCCGATCCGACGATGGAATCGGACTGGGCGCTGAAGCGATTCGAGCTGACATTTCCAGACGGCAGTGCCAACGCGCTGCTGGGACCGTCCGGCTGCGGCAAGACCACGCTGCTGAACATCATTTCCGGGCTGCTGAAGCCGAGTGAAGGATCGGTCTGGTTCGACGATCGCGATGTCACGTCGCTCGCTCCCGACGCGCGCGAAATTGCGCAGGTGTTCCAGTTCCCGGTCGTCTACGACACGATGAGCGTGTACGACAATCTCGCCTTTCCGCTGCGTAATCGCGGTGTACCAGGGGATGCGGTTGACCGTCGTGTGCGCGAGATTGCAGCCATGCTCGATCTGGGGGATATGCTGGATCGCAGGGCATCCGGATTGACCGCCGACGGGAAGCAGAAGATTTCGCTGGGGCGCGGTCTGGTGCGGTCCGACGTCAACGTGATCATGTTCGACGAGCCATTGACGGTGATCGATCCTCAGTTGAAGTGGCGCCTGCGTTCCAAGCTGAAAGAACTGCACCGGCGGCTCGGCATCACGATGATCTACGTGACGCACGACCAGACGGAAGCGCTGACCTTCGCCGACCGCGTGATCGTCATGAACGACGGTATCGTGGTGCAGGTGGGAACGCCGGTGGACCTGTTTGAGCGGCCGCAGCACACCTTTGTGGGGCATTTCATCGGTTCGCCGGGCATGAACCTGCTGCCGGCGACGCTTGACGGTGGCGTGACGCGTTTCGCCGGGCACGCAGTGCAGACGGCCGATGCGCCAGGGGCGATTCGAGCGGGCGCGCAACTGCAAATCGGTGTGCGGCCGGAGTTTGTCTCATTTGCCGGAACCGGCATCCCAGTCAATATCGAAAAAGTGGCGGACGCCGGCCGCTTTCGTGTGGTGGAGACGCGCCACGCGCAGTCCACCATCCGGCTGCTGGTGGGCGAGGACATGCCGCTGCCTTCGGAACACGCGTTCCTGCGGTTCGACCCCTCGTTCACCTACCTGTACGCGGACGGATGGCGCCAGGGGGGAGAACCCGGATGAGCGGGCGAACGCCAAATCAGAAAGCGTGGTTCCTGGTGCTGCCGGTTGTCGTGCTGGTCGCCTTAAATGCGGTCATCCCCCTGATGACGGTGGTCAATTACTCGGTGCAGGAGACATTCGGCGACAACCAGTTCTTCTTCGAGGGCCTGACCTGGTTCGAGCAGATACTCCACTCGTCGCGTTTCCACGATGCGCTGCAGCGCCAGCTGCTGTTCACGGCGATTGTCCTTGCCATCGAGCTGCCTCTGGGCGTGGCCATTGCGCTGGCGATGCCGCGGCGTGGCGCATGGTTGTCCGTCTGCCTGGTATTGATGGCGATGCCGCTGCTGATTCCATGGAATGTCGTCGGCGCGATGTGGAATATCTTCGCGTTGCCTGACATCGGCCTGCTCGGCCACTCGCTGAACGCGCTCGGTTTCGACTACAACTTCACGCGCCAGCCGTTTTCGGCCTGGTCCACGCTGATCGCGATGGATGTCTGGCACTGGACATCGCTGGTGGTGTTGCTCGCCTACGCCGGCCTTTCTTCGATTCCAG
>JANPCY010000357.1:0-3670 GCA_031431175.1 Steroidobacteraceae bacterium
CGCAGGTCGCCAAGGTCTCCCAGTCGGCGGTTTCCCGCTGCTTCAAGCCGGGGGCCTCCGTCTCCCGGAAGATGCGCGCGCGGGTGATGAAAGCG
The DNA here is from genome assembly GCA_031431175.1 of Steroidobacteraceae bacterium. Classification (GTDB taxonomy): domain Bacteria; phylum Pseudomonadota; class Gammaproteobacteria; order Steroidobacterales; family Steroidobacteraceae; genus SCUD01. The sequence goes on from JANPCY010000357.1 coordinate 96, forward strand.
GCAGAAGATCTGGGGTACCAGCCCAATGCGATTGCCCGGAGCCTGATCACACGGCGCTCCAACATGGTGGCCGTCGTGATCTCACAGCAGACCAATCGTTACTATCCAGAAGTCCTGGTCGAGTTTAGTCGCGGCTTTTCGGAACGCGGCATCCGCGTTCTCCTGTTTACGCTTGAACACGAAAGTGACATCGACGTCGTGCTTGAGCAGATTCTCCAGTATCAGGTGGACGGCGTTGTCGAGGCTGCGCGCCTGTCCAGCGCGCAGGTCGACCTCATCGAGCAGCGCGGCGTCCCCTTCGTCTTTTTCAATCGTTCGCTGCGCGATCGCCCAGTCAACGCCGTGTGCTGCGATCAGGCGGAAGGGGCGCGATGGCTGGTCAATCGCCTGGTCGGAGCAGGTCACAAGTCCTTCGGCATCGTCAGCGGCCCGAAGGATTCCGCCGTCAGTGTCGAGCGCACCCAGGGCGCCCTCAATCGCCTCACCGAACTTGGCATCAAGACGGCCACCGTTGTCCCGGGTGACTACAGCTACGACAGCGGCGCCGCTGGACTCAAGGCCCTGGCGGAAAAGTTGGGCAAGCTGCCTGACGCAATCATCTGCGCCAATGACGTAATGGCCATCGGCTGCATGGATGCTGCGCGATTCCAGATGGGCCTGAAGGTGCCCGGCGACCTTTCGGTCGTCGGCTTCGACGGTGTTGGCCCGGCCGGCTGGAAGAGCTATGACCTGACGACAGTGCGACAGCCGGTCCGCCGCATGGCGGAGGCCGCCGTGGCGATGATCATTGAACGGATTGAAAACCCGCTGCTGCCGCCGGAGAAGCGCACTTTCTCCGGCATCCTGGTGGACGGAAGTTCAGCGCGGCTGCAGAAAGCCTGAGGGCAATTCATGGGCCGCGGCCAAGCGATGCTGCTGGTGGGTGGGATGATGTGCGACCAGCGCCTGTGGCAACACCAGCTTCCCGCCCTCAGGGAGCACTGCGACACGGTAATGATTGCGGACGTGACCCGATCATCATCGATTGAGCGAATGGCGCTCGATGTCATCGACATCGCACCCGCGAAATTCGCGCTCGCCGGGCTGTCGATGGGCGGAATCGTTGCATTCGAGCTGTGGCGGCGGATTCCAGGGCGAATCACGCAGCTGGCGCTGCTCGATACCAATCCCGCCGCGGAGAGCGAGGAGCGCCGGCAAAGGCGGGCGCTTGAAATCCAGGTCGCGAAAAGCGGGCAGCTTGCAGAATTGATGATCCGGAAGTTCAAGCCGAACTATCTTTCAGAGTCCTCGCGGCGCGACACCAATCTGCTCGCTGAGATCCTGGACATGGCCGTGTCGCTTGGCGTCGACGTGTTCGAACGCCAGTCGATTGCGCTGCGCGACCGGCCCGATAGCCGCGATACGCTCGCCACGATCAGCTGTCCGACCGCCGTCATCTGCGGGAGGCAGGACACGCTTTGCCCGCCGGAGACCCATAGTTTGATGGCCGCGAGCATCCGGAACGCCGAGCTGACGATCATCGACGACTGCGGTCACTTGTCACCGCTCGAGCGACCACAGGAAGTGACCGCTGCCCTGCTTGAACTGATGCGCAGGCATTGAAAGGAAGCCAGGCATCATGAAGCAGAGCAGCGACCGGATCCTGACGACACACACAGGCAGCCTGCCCCGCCCTGCGGCAGTCGCCGAAATGCTGTTCGCTCGGGAGCGGGGAGACGCAGTCGACGCGACCGCATTCGACCGGACAATCGCCAATGCAGTTGCCGAGGCCGTGACACGTCAGGTGACAATTGGCATCGATGTGGTCAGCGACGGCGAGATGAGCAAGATCAGCTATGCCACGTACATCAAGGATCGTATTACCGGATTCGAAGGGGACAGCCCGAGGAAGCCGCCAAGAGACCTGCAGGACTTCCCGACGCTGATGGCACGCCTCGCAAAGTCCGGCGGAACGCCGAGCTACAAGCGCCCGCGCTGCACGGGTCCGATAGCCGTCAAGGATCGCGAACCGTTGGAAATCGATCTTCGGAATTTTGCCGCCGCGATCCGGAATTCGCAGCCAATTGAAGCGTTCATGAATGCTGCATCACCCGGCGTCATCGCGCTGTTCCAGCCCAATGAGTACTACGGCAGCCATGACGAGTACCTCGAAGCACTGGCCGAGGCGATGCGTCCGGAGTACGAGCGAATCGTGGCAGCGGGGCTGGTGCTGCAACTTGACTCTCCGGACCTGGGACTTGGGCGCCATATGCTGTTCGCCGACAAGCCCATCGAGGAATATGAGCGGCTGGCGAGCCTGCACGTGGAAATGCTGAACCACGCGCTTCGAAACGTGCCGGTCGACAGGGTCCGAATGCATGTTTGCTGGGGCAATTACGAGGGTCCCCACCATCACGACGTGCCGATGGATCGTGTGCTCCCCATTGCGATACGTGCGAGGATCGGTGCGCTGGTATTCGAGGCATCCAATCCGCGACATGCTCACGAGTGGACGAGCTTTCGCGATGCAGAACTTCCAGACCACCTGGTCCTGGTGCCCGGTGTCATCGATTCAACCACAAATTTCGTGGAGCACCCGAAACTGGTGGCTGAACGTATCTGCCATTTCACCGACGTCGTCGGCAGAGAACGCGTCATTGCCGGCACGGATTGCGGTTTTGCGACCTTCGCCGGGTTCGGCGCCGTGGACGGCGAAGTGGCATATGCAAAACTCGCTTCGATGGCTGAAGGCGCAGCGATCGCCAGTGACAGGCTGTGGAGGAGCGCGCATTGACGAGAGAATCTTTTCGCAGCCGCCTGCTCGGCAGGGAACGGCTGGTCGGGACCTGGGTCAAGACTCCTTCGCCCGTGGTGTGTGAGGTCCTCGGTGGCTCCGGACTGGATGTCCTGGCGCTCGATGCCGAGCATGCACCATTCGGGCGCGCGGAACTCGATGCGTGTCTCGCCATCTGCCGCGCCACCGGCATGCCCGCACTGGTGCGCGTGCCGTCAGGCGATGCACCACACATCTTGAACGCACTGGATTGCGGGGCGACCGGGGTCCTCGTACCGCACGTGCGTACCGTGCACCAGGCCGAAGCTGCAGTGCGGTCCTGCCACTACGGCCGCGGTGGGCGGGGTTACGCCGGTTCCACTCGTGCAGCGGGTTTTGCCGGCAGGTCGATCGCCGACCAACTGCAGGAGGGCCGCGCAAAGACAACAGTTGTCCTGCAGATTGAAGATGCCGAGGCCCTCGATGTGATCGACGGGATTGCCGCCGTCGAGGGTGTCGATTGCCTTTTCATCGGTCGCATTGACTTGACAGTTTCCCTGGGCAAGACCCGGCCAGACGATGCCGAGGTACTGCGTGCGATGGAGAAGATCTGTGCTGCCGGGAAGAATGCATCCACGGCGGTCGGCATGTTCCTCTCGGATCCGGCGGAGGCGAAGCAATGGATGACGCAGGGTGTTTCGCTGTTCGTACTCGGATCCGATCAAGCCTTTCTGCTGTCAGGTGCGCGCCGGCTGATTGAAGCAGTCCGATGATCGCCAGCACCAAGTACCTGGAAGGGACGCAAGGTCCGTACCGGAATATT
>JANPCY010000358.1:0-2064 GCA_031431175.1 Steroidobacteraceae bacterium
GACAGGAACATGCCGGAAAAGGCCGGATTGCCCCAGGGCGCCTTGCGCAGCCACTGGAAGATGCCGTTGTTGAAGCCACGCGCGCGCTGTGCCGCCTCCATGGCGCCCGGCACGCTAAGGCCGTGGATCATGCTGCCGAGCACTGCCAGGTACATGGCGTAGCTGGTGTTGAAAACCTTCCACTCCGAGCTCAGGCCGGGCTCGACCAACAGGTGATGGGCGCTCGCCAGCTGCAGGAACAGGATGTACAGCAGGAAGGCGCCGCGGCTGACCTTTTCCGACAGCGGCTTGGCGCCGAACAGCATTGCGGCAATCGCGTACCAGATCGCGACATGAGCGGACACATTGATCTGCTGCGACGAATGCCCCATGGCCCACCAGACTAGCTTGTACATCAGCGGATCGATGTTGCTGATGAGCCCCATGGACCACAGCCAGGTCGGGATCAGGATGATCGCGCCCGAGGCCAGCGTGAATACGGCGATGATGGCCGCCGTCAGCGCGCCGAATGTGACCAGCGGAATCGAGCCCTCGTAGGTCTTCTCGTCGCGCGCGATCACCAGCGTGCCGAAAAACACGCCGCAGGCAATCAATGCGCCGACAGCAAACAGGATCAGGCCGAGATAAAAGTGCTGCGCCGCCATCATCGGCGGATACGAAGTGAACATCACGGTCGACTGACCCTGCAGGACGGCCAGATTCGTGACCACGCCACCGGTCAGCATCAGTGCAAATGCCACCCAGGCCCAGCGCGGCGCCGCAAGGCGCGAATTCAGCAGGATCGCGGAGGCGAAATAGAGCACTGCGATCTCGAAGAAGATGATCCACAGCAGCAGTACGTCCAGGCCGTGCGCAGTCAGTGCCAGGTAGAACCAGTCGGCCGGCAGCAGATGCACAGCCGGCCAGCGCGTCAGTGCAACGGAGAGGCCGAACAACCCACCGATGGCCAGGAACACCACGGCCGCGACCGCGTTGGCCTTGATCAGCGCCTGCGCACTCAGGTCGATCTTGAGACCGGTCGTCGGACAGGTACGGAACACGGTCCTGCTCATGATGCCTCCGTCACCGGTCCACGACGAAGATCTTGCCCATCATCATGTGGTGGCCCAGCCCGCAGTACTCGTTGCAGACGATCGTGTATTCACCGGACATGTTCGGCGTGACCGTCAGCACGTGCTCATAGCCCGGGTGCACCTGCACGTTGATGTTGATCGGCTGCAGTGAGAACCCGTGCTGCAGGTCAAGCGACGACAGATGCAACCGATAGCTCTGCCCACGCTCGAGTTCCAGCACCGGATACCAGAGCCACATGCGGCCCACCAGGTAGACGTCGGCACCGGCAGGCGGCTTGACGACCGGCACGCCATTCAGTTCGCGCACTTGCCAGTCTGTGACATTGCGTTCCACCTTCGCGTAGAAGGCGTTGGGTGTCGTCCGGTAAGTTTCGGTCGCCAGGTTCTGCGCGCCGGTCGCATGCCAGTAGATCATCATGAAGAACATGACGAGGCCCCAGGCAAAGGCGACCGCGATCCAGATCAGCTCGACGCGGTGGACCGGCTTGTTCCACCAGATCTTTTCGCTCGGCGAGGTAATGGCCATGGCGTGCCTCCAGGGTCGTTACGGTGCCACCGGTATGCCGGTCAATTCGATGATGCCCCAGATCATGTAGAGCACCGTGGGCACTACGACGCCCAGGAACAGCAGCAGGAAAGGGTTGTCGAGGACCCGTTGCATGAACGGGATGCGCTCCGACTCATCGGCCGGTACGGGCTCCTTTTCGGACATACACCCCCCCTCCGCTGGATGCCTTGCCGCGCAATGGCAGGATCTCAGACAAGGTACGGGGTCGCCTTGATCTACGTCAATTCTCGATTGCAGCCGGTACCAGGCGCCGGATCACGGCGAAGGTCACCAGCGCTATGAACTGCAGGAGGACGCCCGCAAGGGGGTAGTAGACAGCCTTGAGCACGATGCTCCCGCGCAAAATGAGGCCGCCGGCCTCCGCCGGCGGCCCCCAAACCTTACTTGGCCGCAGCCGCCATTTTGCGATGTTCAGCGGCCATA
>JANPCY010000359.1:0-4422 GCA_031431175.1 Steroidobacteraceae bacterium
TGGGAAGGTACCCTCGGGGAGGCGGGATTGTCGGGAGCGTGCTGGTAGCTGTCAAGCCGTCAGCGCCTGCCTCGAGCAGTTACGGCGGGCAGGCGTTCCGCTCCCTGCAGAAGCCGGCCGTCGGTATCGATGGCAGGAAGCGCGTGTCGAAGACATGGCGGATCACATCGACCCGCATCTTGAGCTCACCGAGCCGGTTTGCCACGTCCGATGCAGACGTCGTGGCGGGCAATGACGCGCGATAATTCGTCAGTTGGCTGACAAAGGACTGGCAGTTCTCATCGCCCGCACTCTGCTTCGGTTGAAAGGCGGCATTGACACACTTGTCGAGTTTCACTTTGCCGTTCAGCCAGGCGCTCGAGAGCTTATTGCAAACCGAGGCCGAGAGCGGCGGTGCAGGCCCCCCACCCGTATCCACCTGCTTGCAGGCCAGTTCACGGCGCACATATTCCAGGTCACCGTAAAGAGACTGGACCAGCCTCGCGAAAACGGCATCGTTACGCGTCGTGACTGATAGTTGCGCGCTGAGGATCGTGGGTCCGTAGGTATCAGGCGCAATCTCAAGGTTGTACGGCAGCAGCGACAGCCGAACACCAGAGGTCTTTGTCGGGTTTCTACAGCCGATATTCGTCAACATGTCCACGTACTGATCGTCGATCGTCTTGAATTTCTCCGACACCGTCGTCATCACATCCCACGCGAGCAGATTTCCCGCATCCGGCAGGCATCCGAGACTCTCCGGCACGCCCTCGAGCACCGGAACATCGAACTCTGCGGTAAATGTATCGCGGAAGCGAACACCCGCTTCGGTGACTGCAAAAAATGCTTCAAATGCGAAATTGGTCCGCGCTTGCGCCCGGTACTGGCGCGAGATCAGCAATGGCGGCAATCCGTTGGGCGGAACGCCGCTGTCGTCAAACAGCGACCTCACTTCCTTTGGCAGTAGCGGTGTTACGTTCAAGAGCTGCGCCGCCGGAGACCCCACGTTGCCAGGATCGACTATCACTCCGGCAGCGCTGCCACATATCGTGCTCAAAGCCACCGGAAAATTCGGCTCGCTGGCGTACCGACAGTCCGGAATCCCCTTGATCTGAAACAGGGTCGCGCCGGAGTTGCTGCCATTGGCGAGCCTGACGGTGACCAGCGACGCGGCTGCGATGCCGTCATCGTTGGTGAGCAGCGTGCAGTTCACACTGCAGTCCTCGAGATCGATGCTGATGCCTGGCGCAAGCGTCGGTCCGTTGGGTGGATAAGTACCAGACGAGTCCGACGTCGTGAGGGTCAGGTCCTGAGCGTCGCCATCGTTAATCAGCGCTGTCATTGGCGATGCGTCGGGAACGAGCGCGAGCACCTGGCAATAGTTCCGGTCGGTCACGTAGACCCTTCCCGACTTGGAGCTCGCGCGTATACCGTATTGCTGGGTAGCAAAGGCGCACTGCGTGGACGACTGGACCCGCTCCAACGGAATATTGAATACCTCGAAAGCGGTTCCAGTCAGGTCGGTTCTCTTGGCCAGGATGCGGCCGCTGGTGGTCGTCACCAGCACAAAGTTGTCCATCGAATTGCCGTTCGGCACCTGCAACAGCGCGCTGCTCAGCAGTTGCTCGTTGCCAATGAGATTCCAGCCCTTGCCGCTGGCAATCACGATCGGGCTGCTGGTGCTGGCAGGCTTTGGATCCGGGAAAAATACCGCGGTCTTTCGCTCCTCGAGACCGAGAATGCCGGACTGCACTGCGCAGCTTGGGCAGGGTTTGAACGCGGCGCCGACGTCGCCGTCGATCGGGTCGATGTCGACCAGCAGCGGCCTGCCCGCATAGAACTCCTTCGCGCAGTAGAGAGACCCGGACAGCACCGCCCAGCCACTGGGGCAGGCAGCCGCGGCGGCCTTGGCAATCACCTTGATCAGGCTGTGGGTGCTGGCCTTCTTGCCTGCGAGCCAGATGGCGCCCGACAGGTCAACTGTCATACCTGTGCAGGTGTCGGCTTTTTTCGTGTCGAGTCCAAGGGCCGGATCGTTGCAGCTCAGCCTGTCGACAAACGTCAGCGGATCCTCTGTATGCGGCCAGTTACGTATCAGCTTGCCAGCAAGACAGAATATTCCATCAGTCGCCGTGAGCTTGCAGGTGGAAAAATTCGTTCCAACGATACCCAGATTGATGAAGTCCTTGGTGCGGTTCACATCATCGAACGCCATCTCGAGCACAGCGGTCGAGTTGAAGGCGTCGACGCGGTCGAGCGTCTGTCGGGTAATCTGGGCCTGGCTCCAGGCGCCGGTGGCGCCGAGCGACACAAACAAGGACACAGCCGACAACGCGGCGTATTTCTTGATTCGAGAACACATGGCGCTCATCCCCCGGTTGCTTTACTTATTGTGGCGCACAACTCCGCGTGCCGCGTTTCGCGCCCACTGTCCGATCGTTCGCCAGGCCGATCGGCGATCACTCAACTCATCGTCCGATTATATTGGTTCTAATTATATTTGCTGGCCTGCTCGGGCCTGCCCCAGGCCGTATAGAGCCTGGCGAGGCGTTCCCGGCCGACCTGGTCGAGATTGGGAATGGGCGACCCGGAGAGTCTTTCCAGACTCCCGAGTAATAGTGGTTCGGCGTGCTGGTAATCGCCCAGCCCTGCCAGCGCCGCGCCTTCGACATTCATTGCCATGGCAACCTGCCAGTGCTCTTTCGGCAGGCTCAACAAAAGGATGCGCCTTGCCTCCGATGCCGCCTGACGCGCTGCTTCGTAGTGCCGCGTGGCCAGCAGGAGATTTGCCTTGACTGTCAGCGTGCTGGCCACTTGCGGATGGTCTTCGTCCAGCACTTTGCGGCGAATGGCGAGGCTTTCCTCCAGCAGTTGTCCCGCCTCTGCATAAGCGCCCTCATCGATGAGCCAGTACGCCAGGCTCGCCGCGTTTGCCGCGACGTTGGGATGGTCAGCACCAAGCTCTCGTCTGTTCATTTCCAGCGACTGCCGCAGCATGTCGATTGCTGCCCGATGCTTGCCCCGGGCATAGAGGACATAGGCCAGATTGCTCAAGTTGATGGCGATCTCCGGATGACTCTCGCCAAGGAGCTTGCGATTCATGGCCAGTGACTCACCATAGGCCGCCTCCGCGCCCGCATAGTCGCCGCGCGTCTCGAGTGCGTAGGCCAGATTGTTCAAACCGGCGGCCAATTCCGGGTGAGCGTCGCCGAGAAGCTTCCGCTTCATCTCGAGCGCGCTCCGGTACAAGGGTTCCGCCTGGCCGGCCTGGTCGAGATTCATCAGTGCCCAGCCCAGATTATTCATGGCTTCTGCCAGTTGCGGATGAACCGAATCATGCAGCTTGCGCTGCATGGCCAGGGCCTCCCGCAGATAGGTCTCGGCCTGCTTGAACTCGCCGCGTTCACCATAGTTGACACCCAGATCGCCGATGCTCTCGGCGATGTCGGCGTGCACCTCACCATAGAGCGATCGCCTGATGCGCAACGCCTCCTGGATTAATGGCTCTCCCTTGGCATATTCGCCCGTGAAAGACATGACGTCGGCCAGCGCCGTGAGTGTTCTTGCAACGTCGGGATGCGAATTGCCCAGCAGTCTTCGCTGGATGGCGAGCGCGGCGCGCAGGCGCTGCTCCGCTTCCGCATAGTCGGAATTCAGCGTCAACGCCTCACCCAGATGATTCAGGCTTTGTGCAACCGCGGCATCCTGATTACCCGATAGCGACTCGCGCTTTTCCAGGGACTGGCGCATCAACGGAATGGCGGCCCCATACAGTCCAAGGCTCGTGTAAACCGTTCCCATCGTGTCCATCAATGTCGCCTGGATAGCCGGCTGGTCGACCAATTCCCTGTCGATCCGCGCCGCGCCCTTGTCGAGAATCTCGCGCGCGGTGATGCGGTTTCCCAGCGCCTCGCTGGGATCCGAAACCTTGAACAGATCGACGATGAAACGAGTGGTCTGGCGCGCTGTCTCGGCTTCCGCTTCCGCGTGGGCTCGCTCGCGTTCGGCCTCGTTACGCGCGATCCAGGCGGTCGTGGCAAGCACTGATGTGATCACCATGCCGGCGAGGGACGCAGAGACCAGCGCCATCAGGCGCCGCTGGCGGCGACGCGCCTCCCGCCGCTTCAGCTCATCGAGACCAATGCCCAGCATCCCGGCAAGCAGTTTCAGCAGGACATCCCGCTTGCGATCCTTGTGCGGCCGCGCGTCCGCCGCAATCGGCTCGCTGCGCTCCGCCGTGAGCTGTCCGTCGCTACCCAGTTTATGGATCAGCGCGCTCGGAAAGCATTCCAGTTCCGCGGTCCCTGAAACCGCAGGGGTGCCGGGTTCGCCGGCGACGATCAAACAGAAGATACGGTGCTCACGGCCCAGACGCTTGAACGTCAGGATCTCCTCATTGACCCAGCGCGATTTCGCGGCCGCCGGCGAGCAGATCACGATCTG
>JANPCY010000360.1:0-10863 GCA_031431175.1 Steroidobacteraceae bacterium
GCCGTCTTTCATCATTTCGATCGTGAACCAGGCCTCGAGCGCTCCACAGGCGCCGAGCGTATGCCCAAGATAGCTCTTCTGCGAACTGATGGGCGCGCGGCTGCCCAGCACCGATGAAGTGGCGCGCGTCTCGGCAATATCGCCGTGCTCGGTGGCGGTTCCATGGGCATTGACGTAGCCGATCGCCTGCGGCGACAGCCCGGCATCCTGCAGAGCGAGTTCCATGACGCGGCGCATGGTCGCCTCGACCGGCCGCGTGACATGCGCGATGACTGGATATGCCGGGAATGGCCTGGGACCATGGCGGGATCGTGGCGGTGCCTGGCGACTCTTGCCGGCGGCGAGCACCGGAATCAGCGATAGACGTCTGAGATACTGCGCATCGTGCCCTCGATCCAGCGCTGGACTTCGGAATTGAGCTCCCGCGGATCACGGCCGGTGGTCTCAATCGGCGGCCCGATCACCACGCGGATCAGGCCGGGCTTTTTCAGCAGGCCGCGGCGCGGCCAGAAATCACCGGCGTTGTGCGCAACCGGGATCAGTTTTGCCCCGGTCTGGGATGCCAGGAGCGCCCCCGACAGGCCGTACTTGCGGGTCTCGCCCGGCCCCACGCGGGTGCCTTCGGGAAAGACCATCACCCAGACGCCGGCCGCCAGGCGCGCGCGGCCCTGGTCCAGAATCTGGTTGACGGCGCGGTGACCCGAGCCACGGTCAATCGCGATGCCGCGCATTAACCAGGTCGCCGAACCGACCAGCGGAATCCACAGGATCTCGCGTTTGTAGACCCAGGCGGATGGCGGCAGAACGACCATCTGGGCCATGGTTTCCCAGGCAGTGGTGTGCTTCCACATCGTGATATGGGCGCCTTCGCGCGGGAGGTTCTCGCGACCCTCGACGACCCAGTCGAGACCGCACAGGACTTTCGCGAGCCACATGCTGGAACCCGCCCAGCCGCGCGCGAAGGGGTACAGCAGGCGAAATGGCAGCCAGCCGACGAGCGTGATCAACACGCCCCAGGCAAACGATTCAGCGAACAAAAGCATCGTGTAGACGAGCGACGCGAGCCATTGCAGGGGGGCAATCCGGCGCCATCTTGCAGTTCTGCTCGGTCGCCCCGGTGAATTGTCTTTGAATGCCATCAGTTGAATGAAATATGGATGTGTATAGACATCCGGAATGTGCTTCTTATCAGCCGGGCAGGCGCGATAAATTGGCGGTGTGCTGGAACAATCGCTGCAAGGCTGCGAGCAGCGCCAGGCGATTTGCGCGGACGGCGGGATCATCCGCCATGACCATCACGCGGTCGAAGAAAGTGTCCACGACTGGCCGCAGCGTGGCGAGCCGGCGCATCGCGTCGCCATAACGCCGTCCCGCAATCGTGCCCTCGATTTCATCGCGTAATGCGTCGAGCGCGGCGGCGAGCTGCCGCTCAGCCGGATCGGTCAGCAGGCGCGGATCGACACGCAGGCCGGCCTGCTCGCCGGACTTGCGCAGGATGTTGCCGATGCGCTTGTTGGCGGCGGTCAGGCTCGCCGCCTCGGGCAGTGCGAGGAAGGCGACCAGCGCGCGCAGGCGATCGTCGAAATCGAGCGGCGACACCGGGCGCAGGTCGAGCACGGCGTCGAACATCTCGGTCGTTATGCCTGCCGCGCCCTCCAGATACCAGGCGCGGAGTCGCTCCATCATGAACCCGTAGACCTCATCGGCGATGGTGTCTGGAATGGAAAGAATTTCAGTCGGGGAAGTGGCCAATGGAAGCCGTACTGACTCAGGCCTGTTGAGGCGCACCACGTCGGCGCGCACCGACTCAAGCGCCGCGATGATCAGCTCGCGCAGGTCCATGCCGACGCGCTTCTCGATCAGGATGCGGAGCAGCCCGAGGGCCGCGCGGCGGAGGCCGAAAGGGTCCTTGGCGCCGGTCGGTTTCTGGCCGATCGCAAAGATGCCGACGATGGTGTCAAGCCGGTCGGCAACCGCAAGCGCGATGCCTGCCCCTGTTGCAGGGAGTGCGTCGCCGGCAAAGCGCGGCAGGTACTGTTCAGCGATGGCCGCGGCGACCTCGGCAGGCTCGCCGTCATGCGTTGCGTAATAGCGGCCCATGACCCCCTGCAATTCCGGGAATTCCCCGACCATCGCGGTCAGCAGGTCGCACTTGGCGAGTTCGGCGGCGCGCTGCGCCGCAGCCACGTCGTTGCCAGACAGGCCAGCGACCTGGGCGGCGAGCGCCGTGATCCGGGCGGTCTTGTCGGCAAGCGAGCCCAGGCGCGCCTGGAATGTCACTGCCTTCAGGGCCTCGCGGCGCGAAGCGAGTGTGTGCTTCCGGTCGGCGGCATAGAAGAAGGCGGCGTCGGCGAGGCGCGGCCGGACCACGCGCTCGTTGCCTGCGCGCAGCTGATCGGGGTCGCGGCTTTCGAGGTTGGCGACAGCGATGAACAGCGGCAGCAGTGCCCCAGCGGCGGAGCGGGCGGGGAAGTAGCGCTGATGGTCCTGCAGGGTCGCGATCAGCACCTCGGGCGGCAGGTCGAGATAGCGGGCGTCGAATGAGCCGGCAATGGGCACCGGCCATTCGCAGAGCGCCGTTACCTCTTCAAGGACGGGCGGGTCAATCACCGCCTCGCCGCCGGCTGCCTGCGCTGCGGCGACGACACCGGCGCGAATGCGTTCGCGACGGGCGGCGAAATCCACCAGTACGAAACCGCTCTTTTCCAGGGTTGCGACATAGCCACCGGGCGCGCGCAGCACGATCGGCTTTGATGTGTGGAAACGATGGCCGCGGGTCGTGCGCCCGACCTTGAGGCCCAGTAACGCGCAATCGACAACGTCGTTGCCATGCAGCATGACGACCCAATGCGCCGGGCGGACAAATTGGACCTCGCCAGCGCCCCAGCGCATGCGTCGCGCGATCGGAAGCCCGTCCAGCGCGCGTTGCACGATGCCGGGCAATAGCTGCGCCGCCGGTGCGCCCGGGCGTGTGACGGAGCAGAACAGGAATTCGCCCTTCGGCTCGGTCACGCGCGTGAGCGCGCCGACCGCGACGCCGCAGGATTCCGCGAAGGCCAGCGCCGCGCGTGTCGGCTGTCCGTTCGCATCGAAGGCGGCGGAGACTGGCGGCCCGCGCCGTTCCAGTTTCTGCTCGCCCTGGGTATCGGCCAGGCGGCGCACGAATACCGCGAGGCGCCGTGGTGTTGCATAGGCCTCGGCCTTGCCGTGCGTGAGGCCGGCGGCATTGATGCCGGAGGCCACGCTGTCGCGGAATGATTCCGCGAGCGCCCAGAGACTCTTCGGCGGCAGTTCCTCGGTGCCGATCTCGACCAGAAAATCGCGGCGCGTCACTGGGCGGCCTCAGAGGGGACAGTCCCCTTCAGCAACGGGAAGCCGAGCGCCTCGCGGCTCGCGTGGTAAGCCGAGGCCACGGCGCGCGCGAGCGCCCGGACCCGGAGGATATAGCGCTGCCGTTCGGTGACCGAGATCGCCTTGCGGGCATCCAGCAGATTGAAGGCGTGCGAGGCTTTCAGCACCTGTTCGTAGGCCGGCAGCGGCAGGCTCGCCTCGAGCAGCTTCCCGCAGGCCTGCTCACGGCGCTCGAACTCGGCGAATAACGCGGCCGTGTCGGCGTACTCGAAGTTGTAGGCCGATTGCTCGACCTCGTTCTGGTGAAACACGTCGCCGTAAGTCACGCGCCCCGCCGCACCATCGGTCCAGACGAGGTCGTAGACGCTGTCGACGCCCTGCAGATACATCGCAAGGCGTTCGAGCCCGTAAGTGATCTCGCCGGTGACCGGACGGCAGTCGAGACCGCCCGCCTGCTGGAAGTAAGTGAACTGGGTGACTTCCATGCCATTCAGCCAGACTTCCCAGCCGAGGCCCCAGGCGCCAAGCGTCGGCGACTCCCAGTTGTCCTCGACGAAGCGGATATCGTGGACCAGCGCGTCGATGCCGAGCGCGGCGAGCGAGCCCAGGTAACGCTCGATGATGTCGTCGGGCGACGGCTTCATGACGACCTGGAACTGGTAGTAGTGCTGCAACCGGAACGGGTTTTCACCGTAACGGCCATCGGTCGGCCGCCGGCTGGGCTGCACGTAGGCGGCATTCCAGGGCTCGGGGCCCAATGCGCGCAGGAAAGTTGCGGTGTGGAATGTGCCGGCGCCCATTTCCATGTCGTAGGGCTGCAGCAGCACGCAGCCTTCGCCTGCCCAGTAGCGCTGCAGCGCCAGGATCAGGTCCTGAAAATTGCGCGGAGGCTGTGCTTTCGGTGTTTTCGGCATTCGATCGCGGTGCTGCAAAAGGCCGCCAAGTATAGCGGCGACCCGATCAGCCCGCGGCGGTCCGGGTGGCCCTGGCTGCGAGCAGGGGCCTGATTTCGTCGTCGGTCAGGTCACGCCAGCGCCCGGAGGCAAGCGTGCCCAGGTGGATGTGCATGATGCGCACGCGCTGAATGCGCTGCACGCGAAACCCCAGCGCCGAGCACATGCGGCGGATCTGCCGATTGAGCCCCTGCGTCAGCACGACGCGAAATGTGTCGCGACCGGTTTGCGTCACGGCGCAGGGCTTCGTCTTCTCGCCGCCGATCTTCACGCCCCCGGCCATCATCGCGAGAAATGACGCCGTGACCGGGCGCTCGACCGTGACGAGATATTCCTTTTCGTGGCCATGTTCGACGCGCAGGATCACGTTGACGATATCACCATTGTTGGTGAGCAGGATCAGGCCCTCGGAATCCTTGTCGAGCCGGCCGATCGGAAATATCCGCTCGCGGTGGCCGATGAAATCTACGATGTTGTCCGCCACGTGGCGCTCGGTTGTGCAGGTGATGCCGCGCGGCTTGTTGAGCGCGATGTAGACATCCTTGCGGCCGGTTGCAAGCGGCTGGCCGTCCAGCAGCACGACATCGTCGCCGGTCACTTGCGTGCCAAGCGCGGCCTGCTTTCCGTTGACCGTCACTCGCCCCGCGCTAATCCAGGCATCGGCCTCGCGTCGCGAACCGGCCCCAGTCTCGCTGATGAATTTGTTGAGACGCATCGGGCGGCGATTGTGGCGATCGCCTGCCGGCGGCGGGAAGATTTCGAATTGCACTACACTAGTGCGAAAGTGCTGATCGGCGCACTATTATCGTGCATATAGGTGTTTAAGCAGCATCTGGTTTAATTATAAGTAGTTGATTATAGATGATTTATGTATCATCTGCGGTCTGGCACGCGATTTGCACCATGAAGGGGATCGCGAGCTGCCGCCGCAAGAATTCCGGAGAAGAGCATGACCCCTGCTGACGTCGTAAAGCTGATCAAGGAAAAGGAGGCCACCTACTGCGACCTGCGCTTCACGGACACGCGGGGCAAAGAACAGCACATCACGATCCCGACGCGTCTCGTCGACGAGGATTTTTTCGTCGACGGCAAGATGTTCGATGGCTCGTCGATCGCCGGTTGGAAGGGCATCAACGAGTCCGACATGATCCTGATGCCGGATCCGTCGACCGCCATTATCGATCCGTTCTTCGAAGAGACCACGCTGCTGCTGCGCTGCGACGTCGTCGAGCCGATGACGATGCAGGGTTACAGCCGTGATCCGCGCTCACTCGCGCGCCGCGCCGAGGTCTATCTCAAGTCCACCGGCATCGCCGACACGGCGCTGTTCGGACCGGAAAACGAGTTCTTCATCTTTGACAGCGCGCGCTGGACCAACGAAATCAACGGCTGCAGCTACCACATCGATTCGGAGCAGGGCGCCTGGAATTCAGGCACCAGCTATGACGGCGGTAATCAGGGGCACCGGCCCGGCGTGAAGGGCGGCTATTTCCCGGTACCGCCGGTGGATCGCTTCCAGGACCTGCGCACCGCGATGTGCCAGGCCTGCGAAGAGCTCGGCCTCAAGGTCGAAGTGCATCACCACGAGGTCGGCACCGGCGGCCAGGGCGAGATCAATGTCTCTGCCAACACGCTGATGAAGAAGGGCGACGAGGTTCAGCTGCTGAAATACGCGCTCTGGAATGTCGCGCATGGTCACGGCAAGACGCTGACCTTCATGCCGAAGCCGCTGGTCGGTGACAACGGCAGTGGCATGCACGTGCACCAGTCGCTGCAGAAGGACGGCAAGCCGCTGTTTGCGGGCGATCGCTATGCGGGCCTGTCGGACATCGCACTGTATTACATCGGCGGCATCATCAAGCACGCGCGCGCAATCAACGCCTTCACGAATCCTGGCACCAACAGCTATAAACGCCTCGTGCCGGGTTTTGAGGCGCCGGTGATGCTCGCCTACTCGGCGCGCAACCGCTCGGCATCGATCCGTATTCCCTGGGTGCCGAATCCGAAGGGCCGGCGCATCGAGGTGCGCTTCCCGGATTCGACGGCGAATCCATACTTCGCATTCGCATCGCTGATGATGGCGGGACTCGACGGCATCCAGAACAAGATCCATCCGGGCGAGGCCTCGGACAAGGATCTGTACGACCTGCCGCCCGAGGAGGCAAAGAACATCCCGGAGGTCTGCCATTCGCTGGACATGGCGCTCGAGCATCTCGACCGGGACCGCGAGTTCCTGAAGCGCGGCGGCGTGTTTTCGGACGACTTGATCGACGCCTATATCGGGCTCAAGCAGGCGGAGGTCACGCGCTTCCGGATGTCGACGCATCCGGTCGAGTTCGACATGTATTACAGCCTCTGAGGCGTGCAGCCCTCGCGGCAGGGACGGCGTTTACATAATGCCGCCCCGGTTTTGTCAGGCCGGTGCAGTCCGGGCTATGCTGTCCCAATGCGCATAGCCCTGATTCTTGCCGGAATGATGTTGTCCCTGGCGGCGGCGCCCCAGGAGATCTACCGGTGGGTGGACAAGGATGGAATCGTCCATTACGCGGACCAGCCCGGCTCGCCCAATGCCGAGCGGGTGCAGATCGCGCGCAGCAACGAATACGAGGCGACGCCGTCGGAGTCCGGGGATGCCGCGACGTACGACCAATCGCTGGCACCACCGCCCTACGATTACCTGATCATCGCGAAGCCGACGCAGGATCAGGTGTTCTTCGGGGCCGATGTGAGCATCACGGTCACTGTCGAACTCGGCGGCACGTTGCAGCCCGACCACACACTGGCGATCTTTCTGGACGGCAACAGCGTGCCCACCGATGGCGGCGGATCGGCGCTACTACCGTATCTGGAGCGCGGCACGCATTTCCTGCGCGCGAACGTATTCGACCAGAATGGCGCACCCCTGATCTCGACCAAGGAGGTTGCGTTCCACGTGCGCCAGCCTTCGATCAACACGCCCCAGAGTCCGCAGGCGCCCCCGCCGCCCAAGCCCAATCCCAAGCCAGCTACCTGATTTGCCTGCGTCCGCCGCTGCTGGCGGAGTTACGCCATGGCGCGTGAGCCCCCCGCCGACACGTGCGATTTCGATGCCGGCGCGCTTCTCGATGTGATGACGACGGCGGTCCTCGTCATCGACCCGGACGGGCTCGTCTGCTATCTCAACGCTGCGGCCGGCAACCTGCTGGCGAGCGGCCCCGCCGCAGCCCGCGGACGGCCGTTCGCGTCGCTGCTCGTGGACGGCGCGCAGGCCGAGTCGCTGATCCTGCGCAGCCGCGTAAGCGGCGAGCCGCTCGCTGTGCGCGGTTTCGAGCTCGCGCCCGCGGCGAGAAGCGACGCGCACCACCAGGTGGATATCACTTTAACGCCGCTCGGCAGCGCGGCGCCGGCAGCAGACTCTGTTCTCGTCGAAATCGCTGACACCACGCGGCCGAGCCGCATCACGCGCGACACCGCACTGCTTGCCCAGCAGGGCGGCAGCCGCGTCATGGCGCGACAGCTGGCCCACGAGATCAAGAATCCGCTCGGCGGGCTGCGCGGTGCGGCGCAGTTGCTCGAGCGCGAGTTGCCGAATGAGGAGCTGAAGGAATACACGCGCGTCATCATCGGCGAGGCCGATCGGCTTTGTGCGCTGGTGGACAGTTTGCTCGGTCCCGCGCGGCCGATCCGGCGCGAGCCGGTCAATGTCCACGAGCTGATCGATCACGTGTACTGGCTGGCGCGCGCCGAGGCACCGACCGGCGTCGCGATCGAGCGCGATTACGATCCGAGCCTGCCATTGCTTGAACTCGATCGCGATCTCATGGTGCAGGCCATGCTGAACCTGGCGCGGAATGCCGTACAGGCGCTGGGCGAGAGCGGCCGGCTCACGCTGCGCAGCCGCGCGCTGACGCACGCGACGATCGGTACAGAAAGACACCGCGTGGTGGCTTCACTGCAGTTTGAGGACAACGGTCCGGGCGTGCCCATGGAACTGGGCGAGACGATTTTTTATCCGCTGGTGACGGCGCGCGCGGGCGGCACTGGACTCGGCCTTGCCGTTGCGCAGGACATCGCGATGCGCCACGGCGGAATCATCGAATTCGACAGCCGGCCGGGACGCACCGTGTTCTCGCTACTGCTGCCGATGGAGGAGCGTCATGAGCAAGCCGCTTGATGTGTGGCTGGTGGACGACGACGCGTCGATCCGCTGGGTGCTGGAGCGTGCACTGCGCCAGGGCGGCTTGCTGCCGCGTTCATTCGAGCAGGCGGACGGCGCAATCGCGGCGCTCGCACTAGGGTTACCGGACGTGCTGATCACCGACATCCGCATGCCGGGCACCAGCGGGCTCAAGCTGCTGGAGCGCGTGCGGCGCGACCATCCCGGGCTGCCGGTCATCGTGATGACGGCGCATTCGGATCTCGATAGCGCGGTTGCGGCATATCAGGGCGGGGCGTTCGAGTATCTGCCAAAGCCCTTCGACATCGACGAGGCCGTGGCGCTGGTGCGCCGCGCAGCGACGCAGGGTACTGCGGGTCGCGCGGAAATATCGCCAGCCGCGATCCCGGGCATCCTCGGTCACGCGCCGGTGATGCAGGATGTGTTTCGCGCGATCGGCCGCCTTTCACGCTCGAGCCTGTCCGTGTTGGTGATGGGTGAGTCTGGCACCGGCAAGGAACTGGTCGCACGCGCCCTGCACCGCCACAGCCCGCGCGCTGCCGGTCCGTTCATTGCGCTCAATACATCGGCGATCGCATCCGAACTGCTGGAGTCCGAACTGTTCGGGCACGAGAAGGGCGCCTTCACGGGCGCGGACGCGCAGCGCCGCGGCCGTTTTGAGCAGGCGGACGGCGGGACCTTGTTCCTCGACGAGATCGGCGACATGTCCACGGCGCTGCAGACGCGGCTCCTGCGCGTGCTCGCCGAGGGCGAGTTCTACCGGGTCGGCGGCAGCGTGCCGATTCGCGTTGACGTACGCGTAATCGCTGCAACCCACCAGGATCTCGACGCGCGGGTCCGCAAGGGGCTATTCCGCGAGGACCTGCTGCACCGCCTCAATGTGATCCGCATCCGGGCGCCCACACTGCGCGAGCGGCGCGGCGACATTCCGGAACTGCTCGTGCATTACCTTGCGGGGGCCGCGCGCGAACTCGGGGTCGAGCCGAAGACGTTGACGCGCGACGCCGAACGCCGCCTGGTCGCCTTCAATTGGCCGGGCAATGTGCGCCAGCTCGTGAATGCCGCGCGCCGGCTCACGGTCACCGCACCCGGGCGCGAGATCCGCAGCGAAGACATCCCGGCCGATCTGGGTGGTGAGAGCGCGGAAGCGCCGGCGCTGGATGGCTGGAGTCGCGAACTGGAAGCCTGGGCGACGCGGCAACTGTCGGCGGGCGGCCCGCCGCTACTCGAGGTGGCTTTGCCTGCGTTCGAGCGCACGCTCACGCGGGTTGCCCTGGCGAGTGTTCAGGGGCGGCGTCAGGAAGCGGCGAAGCTGATCGGCTGGGGCCGCAATACACTGACGCGCAAACTGCGCGAACTCGGCATCGGCGGCGACTGAACGCCCGCTAGCCGCAATCGCCGGCGGGGCCGGCGATCAGCGAGCCGATCAACCCGGTAATCGAGGCCATTCCCGCAGCGCGCAGGTAAGCAGCGATGCCCGCGTTGATCTTTGGGCACAGCAGCGGATCGTAAAAGAGCCCCGTGACGACGCCAACTGCGGTTGCCCCGGCGATCAGGAACTCGAGGGCGTCGTTGGCGCTCTCGATGCCGCCCTGGCCGATGATCGGCACGCGCTGCGGCCCCGCGATTTCATAAACCTGGCGCACCTTCAGGAGTGCAATCGGCTTGATGGCAGGTCCCGATACACCGCCCTGCACGTTGCCGATCACGGGCCGGCGCGTCTTCAGGTCCACGGCCATGCCGGAGATCGTGTTGATAACCGCGAGCCCGTCGCTGCCCGCCTCGATGCACAGGCGCGCGTTCTCGCGGATGTCGGTCTGGTTGGGCGAGAGCTTGGTGATCAGCGGTTTTTTCGTGACCTTGCGGCAGGCTGCCACGACCTTCGCGCTCATTTCCGGGTAGTTGCCGAACTGCACGCCACCTTCCTTGACGTTCGGGCAGGAAATGTTGATCTCCATCGCGTCGATGGGCGAGTCGTCAAAGCGCCGCGTGACCTCGACGTATTCGTCAATCGTCGAGCCGCAGACATTGGCGAAAAAGCGCGTCTCGCCAAAGTCCAGCGTCGGCAGGATGTTCTTCACGACATGCTCCACGCCGGGGTTCTGCAGGCCGATTGCGTTGATCATGCCCATCGGGGTCTCGGTCACGCGATGCAGCGGATTACCGAGGCGCGGCTTCAGCGTCGTGCCTTTTAATACAATCGCGCCGACCGCGCGGTTCGAAAATCCCTCGACACGCGTGTACTCCTCGCCGAAACCGACGCAGCCCGAGAGCAATACGATCGGCGAGGCGAACCTGAGTCCGCAAAAATCGAGCGCCAGCGAGGAGTCCGGGTGAGGGGAAGCCACGGTCATGGCGCGAGTATAAAGGGGACGCAACCCTTTATCCTTTCAGCGAAAAGGG
>JANPCY010000361.1:0-2037 GCA_031431175.1 Steroidobacteraceae bacterium
GATAGTAAGCGTGCTCCCATACATCGATCGCCAATAACGGCAGCTGCGAACCGACGAGCGGCGTCTCTGCATTCGAGGTCGCTGTGATCCGCAACCGGTCGCCATCGAGGACCAGCCACGCCCACCCGCTGCCGAACTGATCACCGGCTACGGTCACGAATTCTTCGCAGAAATCTCGATGACTGCCGAACCGATCCTCGATCAGATGAGCGATTGGCCCGTGCGCCTCTCCACCGCTTCCTGGCCGCATGCTCCGCCAATAGAACGCATGGTTCCATGCCTGGGCGGCGGCATTGAAGAGAGCGCCGTCAGCAAGCCCCGCACGGCCTCGCACGATGTCTTCGAGAGACGCGAATTCGAGTGCAGTCCCTTTCACGAGCGTACGGGTTTTTTCCACATAGCCGGCGTGGTGCTGTCCGTAATGGGCAGCCAACGTGCGCCGCGAAATATGTGGCTCGAGCGCCTCAAACGCATAAGGCAGCGGTGGCAAGATCAGGCTCGGGCTGACCTCCTGAACCGGAACTGACCTTGAGTCGGATTTCAGCGTGCGCGCCCGAGTCAAAGCCTGCCCGTCAAATACAATATCAGCAGGATGACGAGCACGACCCCGACGATTCCGCTGGGTCCGTAGCCCCATCCCCTGCTATGCGGCCAGGCCGGAATGACGCCCACAAGGGCCAGTATCAGCAAGATCAGAAGAATTGTTCCCAAGCTCATTTTCAGATCCCCTTAGCAACATTTGCGCATCAAGCTATTTCGATCCCAATAACGAGTCCGTGCGGTACCGTACAAAGCGATCGCGCTCCTGCGCTGATTGGCACGCCAGACTAACCGAGAGGAGGGTCACACTTGCCGGGGCCCTTGGCACCCGCCCGCGAACCGTGGCACGAATTGCCCACTCGCGCACGGCTCGGGGCGACCCTCGACCCAATGCTGCGGGAATGTGCTCCAGACCGGGCATCAGACCATCGAAGCCTTGCGGCAATTGCGTGGCGTCGGCGTTGCCCTAGACGACTTCGGCACCGGCTGTTCCTCGCTGGTCTTCCTCGAGCAGCTACCACTGTCCCGCATAAAACTCGACGGTAGCCAGATTGAGAGCATTGACACCAGCACGAGGTCCCAGGCAATCAGCCGGGCGATCATTGCGCATTGCCAGAGTCTGGGACTGGAGATAACTGCTGGAGGCGTCGAGCGCCGCGAGCAACTCTCCTGGTTGCTTGGCCATCCAACAACGTTCCTGCAGGGGTGCTTGCTGTCGCGCCCGGAACCCGCCGCCCACCTGCTGCCAGTAATCACCGGGATTCCAGCTCGCATGCGCTCCCTTCTGCAGTCCAGATCGCCGAGCATCGTCAGGCGCGGCTGCGACGGATCCGCTGAGACCAGCGCGTCAGCCGTCGCCCAGGATGGTGACGATGATGCGACTCGTCGATCCAAGACTGGTGCCGGGCGACGCACTCGTCAGTTCGACCGTGAATGACCTGTCGCCGGCCGCCTGCGAATCGTTCACGATCGGCACATAGATCATGCGGAATGCATGATCCCGTACGAAGCTGGCCACACCGTCACGTGGACCGCCATAGTCACGGCCGGCCACGGCGCTGCCGTCAATCGCGCGCCAGGTGATCCTTGCGCTCTGTCCTGCGTGGTCGATCCGGCGGATGGGAATCGCCGCGGCGATGGCACGCTGGCTCACCACCATCGATGTGGCATCGAATGACACGCGCCCGGATGGCATTGGCGGTCGGGCCGCAGAAACATCCGGCGCCGGCGCGGCGCTTCGCTGCACTGCGGTCTCGCGATCGGCGACGACCGCAGGTTCGACAACGGTTGCGACAGGACCGGTTGAGGCGTTGGCTTGCATCATGCCTGCGATCGCCGGCGGATCGAGCGACACGGACTTCAGCTCGCTCTTCGACTCGAACCCGAATCGGCCAATCAGCCCGCCAAGGACGATGGCGACGAGGATGACGGCCGCGCTGCGCCAGGGCTTGCCCGATGGCCTCTGTAGCTCGCCCGCGACGACACGGACTGGTAATG
>JANPCY010000362.1:0-2928 GCA_031431175.1 Steroidobacteraceae bacterium
GGCCAGACCGCGTCCGAATGGTTGCTGCTCTGCGGCATGGCTGCGGTTGGCCTCGGCGTCACCGTGTCGCATCTGCTCGATGCCGGCTGGCGGCCGATTTGCCTGGCGTTTGTCGCCGCGGTCCTGACCGGTGCCTGCGGCCTCGGGCTGACTTATTGGTGCCGGGCCGCAGGTTCGTAGTTATTGTGAAAAGCTGCGAACCTGCGACCCGGCACCAAATAGAATTCACCCATGGACCTGCTCGCATCGTTGCTCGATATCGCGCTGCACCTCGACGTGCACCTGCAGGAGCTGGTCGCGCAATACCACACGGGTATCTACGCGATCCTGTTCCTGATCGTGTTCATCGAGACCGGCGTCGTGGTCTGGCCGTTCCTGCCCGGGGATTCGCTGCTGTTCGTCAGCGGCGCGCTGGCTGCCGCCGGCGATATGGACATCACGACTCTCATCATCGTGCTCATCGGTGCGGCGCTGACCGGTGACAACGTCAATTACGGGATCGGGCGGCTGGTCGGGCCGAAGGTGTTTCACTACGAACGCTCGCGCTGGTTCAATCCCGCGCATCTCGCGCGCGCGCACGATTTCTACGAACGCCATGGCGGCAAGACCCTCATCCTCGCGCGCTTCATCCCGATCGTCCGCACTTATGCGCCATTCGTCGCGGGCATCGGCGCGATGCCCTATTTGCGCTATCTGGGCTTCTGCATCGCGGCCGCGGTGCTGTGGGTCGTTTCGCTGTGCCTGGCGGGCTATTACTTCGGCAATATCCCGGTCGTCAAGGAGAACCTGAGCATCGTGATCGTGCTGATCGTGCTGGTCTCGATCTCGCCGGGGGTATTCGCCTGGCTCAAGTCCCGATTGGGTGCCGGGTCGCAGGTTCGCAAGTAACGGCCGAACCTACGAACCTGCGACCCGGCACCTAATTGCAAAGGTAAAGGGTTGCGTCCCCTTTAAATTACATCTCGACGGTTACGGGTGAAGTGAGCGTGACCCCCAGTACCGTGCCGGCCGGCAATTCGACTTCGGTGCCGGTCTTCTTCGCGGCGGCGGTGCCTGCGGCTGCGCCAATCAGTGCGCCAATCACGTCGCCATTCTTGCCCATCTGATTGCCGATCACGCCGCCGACCACGGCGCCGCCCGCAATCTTTGCGGTATCGCGCGCCGTATCGCTCTTCGCGGACACCTGCCTGATCGTGGCGGAAATGGGCGTGTCACTGCCGTCGGCAAGCGTCAGGTTGTCGAAGTTGAGGCCGAGCGTCGGCGTACCGCCGATCTTGTTGCTGCCGGAGATGACCTCCGTGATCGAACCCTGCAGCAGTGCACCGGCCTTGGCAACGACCTTGCCGTCGACGACCAGATCAGAATTCAGGTTGCCAGCGACACGATCGCCAACTTTCGCGTCCTTGGTCGTGATCGTCGCGGGCAGTTGAACCGAAAACGAAGTACCCGCAGCAACCGTGTACTTCCGCGGGCCCGCCGGTGCGGGCGCGGGTGCGGGCTTTGGAGCGGCGGCAGTCGGCGACGTTGTCACAGGTTTCGGCTTTGGTGCACTTGCCTTGGCGAGCGCGGCTTCGCGTTCTGCGAGGCCCTGCTCGCGTTCCTTGAGCGCGAGTTCGGCTTCCTTGCGCGCGAGCTCCTCTTCCTTCGCCTTCATCTCGGCGTCCTTGTCGATCTCGGCCTGAACGACCGGGTCGGTGCTCGATGGCGGCGGCGGTGTCTTGTTGCCGCAGGCAGCGAGCGCGAGAAATGCGACCGCGACTGGCAGGGTCAGCGCGAGTGCAAGGGATCTTGTCTTCAACATGACTCTAGTCTCCGTAGATATGGCGTGAAGCTATTGCTTCAGGAAATCGATGCGCTGGTACAGGCCCACCAGTCGCGGCGGGAACTGGTTCCAGTCGGCTGAATCAGCGTCGTATTTCCGGTCCGGGGTTGCCAGAGCCTCGACGCGCAGTTCGTTCATCAACAAGTAGCACAACAGTGTAGCAATTCTTGGGTCCTTCGCACGGCGTCTGATGTCGCATAGCGGCAACACCAGGCACGCTTTTACCGGCCAGCATGTATACCATCCACGCCCAATTCCGCAATATTGCGGCCCTGTTGAGGCTGAGAGTATGATCCGGGCGCCTGTTTTGTATACAACAACGGGTTTGCCGCCCTGAACCCTGCGAGGAACCCATGAAGCACTCCAGCCTCTCTACTTCCGCCCTTGCCATCGCCATTGCAAGCATCCTGGCCGCTGCGAATGCCGCCGCCGACCCGCAGACGGAGTCGCAACTGCCCGAGGTCGTGGTCACTGCACGGCAACGCGCGGAGAAGATCGAGGATGTTCCCGCGACCGTGCAGGCGTTCAGCGCCGCGGAAATCAAGAGTGCCGGCATCGAACGCCCCACCGACTTCATTGCGCTGACGCCCGGCGTTTCCCAGGTGCAGACGGCTGAGGTCGGCGACATCCAGGTCAACATCCGCGGCATCAACACGAGCCGCGACTCCGAGGCCAATTTCGCACTGGTCATCGACGGCGTGCTGCAGACCAACCCCAATGCACTGAATCAGGAACTCAACAGCGTCACTCAGATCGAGGTGCTGAAGGGCCCGCAGGGCGCGCTCTACGGCCGCAACGCGGTGGCCGGCGCCATGATCCTGACGACGCGCAAGCCTGGCGACACCCTCGAGACGGACGTCGGCGTCGGCTTTGGCAGCGACGCGCTCAAGAAGGCCAGCTTCTGGGTGGGCGGCCCGCTCAGCGACACCGCCAAGCTCAGCGCCTCCGCCTATTGGCGCGAGACCGACGGCCAGTGGAACAACATCACGCTCGGCTGCGACGACTGCGTCGACTTTTTCGAGGAGAAGGGTGGGTCACTGCGCGGAATGTTCGACGTAGGCGGCGGCCAGATCGACGTCAAGGCCAAGTACTCCAAGGTCTCGGGC
>JANPCY010000363.1:0-2778 GCA_031431175.1 Steroidobacteraceae bacterium
CTGAAGGAAAAGTTGCTGGCCGCGCAGCGCGGCGGCATCGAGACGGTGCTGATCCCGAGCGAGAACGAAAAGGATCTCGTCGAGATTCCCGACAACATAAAAGACAAGCTGGATATACGGCCGGTCAAGTGGATCGACGAAGTGTTCGAGATCGCGATGGAAAGGAGCCCGATTGTCGCGGTCGCGACCGCTGCTGCGCCGGCACCGATTGAAGCGCCGAAAGAACCTGAGCGGCGTGGCGGACGGCGCGCGGTAAAGCCGCTGCAACCGCACTGAGAGAGCCGGCTGCGCGCTTGGCACCGTGGGGTCGATGCCGTATAGTCTCGCGCCTCCCAGGGGGCCGGAATCCGGTCCGCCGGGGTGCTTAGCTCAGTTGGTAGAGCGTCGCCCTTACAAGGCGAAGGTCGCAGGTTCGAGACCTGCAGCACCCACCACTGACTTGGAGCGGTAGTTCAGTTGGTTAGAATACCGGCCTGTCACGCCGGGGGTCGCGGGTTCGAGTCCCGTCCGCTCCGCCAAACATTCGGTGCCGGGTCGCAGGTTCGTAGTTCGGGAAGTAATGCGAAGCTGCGGTCTGGCGCCCCCAATCGCCAATACTGCGAACCTGCGACCCGGCACCTACTCAGGCACCTTGTCGCGGGGGGCCAAATCCCAACCATGCTAACCTAGCGCCCCCGAAACGGCCGGCCTACATCGGCACCGCAAGAAAATCATGCTGCAGACCATTCACGACAAGCTGAGAGGCGCTTTTGCGGTCTTCATCCTGGGCGCGCTCGGCGTCGTATTTATTTTCTGGGGCGTCGAGGTCAAGGTCGGAAGCTTTACCAAGGCCGAGGGCGTCGAAGTCAACGGCACGGAAGTAAACGTCGAAGGCGTGCGCAGTGAGTACCAGGACGAATTGTCGCGCTACCAGGCGGCGTTTGGTGCAGCGGGCGTTCCCGAAGAGCTTCGCAAACAACTGCAGACCCGCGCGCTCGAGCAGGCCGTGCGCAGCGAACTGGTGCGCCAACGCACGCGGAAACTTCGCTTTGTCGCGAGCGACAAGCAGGTGCTCGAAGGCATCCAGCAGATGCCCGCATTCCAGGTTGACGGCAAGTTCTCGTCCGACGCCTATCACGCGGCGCTGCGTTCGGCGGCGATGCGGCCCGAAAAATTCGAGGCAGACCAGCGCGAATACGCCATCGCACGGCAGCTTGATCGTGGAATCTCTGGCTCGACATTCGTGCTGCCGGGCGAAATCGACCGGCGCGTCGCATTGCTCAATGAGACGCGCGAGATTGCCTGGGTGATTATCCCGGCCACGGAATTCCAGGGGACGGGTGTGCCCGACGAGGCGGCGCTCAAAGCCTACTACGACGCCCACCAATCGCTCTACATGACCGATCAGCAGGCAAGCATCGAGTACATCGAACTCAAAATCGAGTCGCTCGCGTCTGGGGCCACGGTCAGCGAGGACCAGTTGCACGAGTATTACGAGAGCAACAAGGAGCGCTATTCGACAGCCGGTCGGCGCCATGCACGCCACATCCTGATTGCGATCAAGGACGATGAAGCGGCGGCCGAGGCGCGGGCCAAGTCAGTCTACGAGCGCGCCCGCGCGGGTGAAGATTTCGCTGCGCTCGCGCGCGAATTGTCGGACGACACCGGTTCTGCAGGTGCGGGCGGTGATTTGGGCTGGGCGCTGCGCGGCGATTTTGTCGGTGCCTTCGGCGATGCAGTCTGGGACATGAAGCCCGGCCAGATACGCGAGCCGGTGCGCAGCGAGTTTGGCTGGCACGTGATCCGCCTCGAGGAATCCGAGCCCGACACGACGAAGTCGTTCGAGGACGTCAGGGCCCAGCTTGAGCCCGAACTGCGGCGCGCCGAGGTCGAGAAACTGTTCGGTGACCAGCAGGAAATGCTCGATACGCTCGCATTCGAGTCGGCTGGCAATCTTGCCGAGGTCGCCACGAAGCTGAATCTTCCGATCATGCGCGTTGAGCGATTTACACGCGCGGGTGGTGGGGAGCTCGGCGGCGATCCGGCGCTGGTCGAGGCCGTGTTCACAGCAGATGTGCTGTCAGGCAGCGAGCTGCGCACCGTCGAACTCGCCAAAGGCCGCGTGATCGCTTTGCGTGTGGCGGCGCATGATCCGGCTCGCGCACGCCCGCTCGTCGAGGTCCGCGATCAGCTCGTGGCAGCGACGCGCCTGGAAACTGCGCAGCATCTTGCAATGGCGCGGGCTGCGGCAGTGGCGACTGAACTGTCCGGTGGCAGCGACTGGGCGGTCGTGACCAGACCCTGGCGATCAGGGCTTACGGATTCGCCGAGTTACCAGCCGAGACTCGTGCGCCGTGATGAAGCGCTGGTGCCCGTGGAGATCACCCGTGAGGCATTCCGCGCCGCACGTCCAGAAGGACGGGCCAGATTCGGCACCGCGCAACTCGGCACGGGCGATGCCGTGGTCTGGATGATGAGCGCGGTACGGACCGGTACGTTTGCGGCACTCTCGCCGGACCAGCGCGAGCAGGCTTTGAAGGCTGCGCATGAGCGCTCAAACGTCGCGGACGCGTCCGTTTACATCAGTGCCATGCGCGCGGCGGCCGAAGTCGACGTCAACCCGCAGCTCTTCCAGTAAGCGCGCCACCCGCCTGATTCGGCGGCGTGGGCGGGCCTGAGCGGCCGGGGCGCCGCTCGCTCGCTCCGCCGGAACTTACGAGCTCGCTCACGGCCCCCGGCCACTCAGGCCCGCTGGTATTGCCCATCAAACGCCCCAACGCGGCCGTGAGCCTGCGGATG
>JANPCY010000364.1:0-2425 GCA_031431175.1 Steroidobacteraceae bacterium
GTTCTGCAGGCACGAGTCCGCCAGCAATTGATCGAGCGCCTCGACTGGATTGCCTTCCAGCCGGACACGATTCTCGACCTGGGCTGCGGCACCGGCCATGCGGCACGCGCGCTCAGTGAGCGCTGGCCCAAGGCGCGCGTCGTGGCGATCGACTTCGCGCCGGGCATGCTGCGCGAAGCCGCCCGGCACGACCAGGCGGCGCGCTTCGAGTGTCTTTGCGCCGACGCGCTTGACCTTCCGCTACCGGATGCGAGCGTGGACTTGCTGTTCAGTAATCTGATGCTGCCGTGGTGCGATGACCTCGACGCCGCCTTTGCTGAGATTGCGCGGGTGCTGCGGCCGCGCGGACTGCTGACTTTCACGACCCTCGGGCCGGACACCCTGATCGAACTGCACGAGGCCTGGAATGACGCTGACGACTACACGCACGTGATACCGTTTGCCGACATGCACAATATCGGTGACGGTCTCATCCGGGCAGGACTCGTGGAGCCCGTGCTCGACGTCGTCCGTTACACGCTGACTTATCCCGACGTTTACACATTGATGCGCGACCTGAAGGCGATCGGCGCGCAGAACGCGACGACCGGCCGGCCGCGCGGCCTGACGGGCCGGCAGGCCCTGCGCACGGTGGAGCAGATCTACGAGCGCCATCGTCATGAAGGAAAGCTGCCGGCGAGTTACGAAGTCGTATTCGGGCAGGCCTGGGGCGCCGTCGAGCGCCCGGATGCGGAACGGGATGGCGAATTCGCGATTCCGGTCTCGGCCATTCGCCGCCGCGGAGGCAGCGAATCGCCATGAGCCGCAGCTTTTTCGTGACCGGCACTGATACCGGTGTTGGCAAGACACTCGTCACGGCTGCGCTCCTGCGCCGCTTGCGCGAATCGGGCCTGGCGGTTGCGGGCATGAAGCCGGTAGCCGCCGGCGTTGTGGCGGGCCCCGAGGGCCTGGCGAATGCGGATGCGCTGCTGCTGCAGTCCGAGTCGAGCGTCCGGCACCCCTACCCGCTCGTGAATCCCTGGCTGTTCGAGCCGGCGATCGCACCGCATATCGCGGCCGCGGAGACGGGCGTCGTGATCGACACCAACCGCATCGTCAAGGCGCATGAAATGCTTCGCGCCTCGGCAGACGTCGTGCTCGCCGAAGGCGCCGGCGGTTTCCTCGTGCCCCTGGATGCACACCGATCATTCGCGGCCCTGCCGGGCCTGCTCGGCATGGAAGTCCTGCTGGTCGTCGGCTTGCGCCTCGGCTGTCTTAATCACGCGCTGCTGACTGTCGAAGCGATCGCCGCACGCGGTTACCGGCTCGCGGGCTGGATCGGAAACTGCATCGATCCGGCGTTCGCGCGTCAGGACGCCAACATCGCCACACTCACCGAAATGATCGCTGCTCCCTGCCTCGGAATCGTTCCCTGGCTGGCGCATCCGGGCGTTGGCGAGGCCGCAGCGGCGCTTGCCGGTGCCGCCAGACTGCGGCCGATCTGAGCCGCCGCTGCTCTGCTGCATCCTCATGGATTCAAAGGGGGGAATCCCGTTGCGGCTCGTTGCCGCGTCCCTTACGATGCGCGGGCCGTGAGCCCGCGATACGCTGGCCACCATCCAGGGAGTGTCGGTATCCATCGTGAAGCGGAACTTTATGCTGCCGGCCGGCGCCTTCGCCCTCGCGACGTTCATCGCCCTGCCCGCACGCGCGGACTGGAGCCTGCTGAACATGCCGAGGGGTGTCAGCGAGCTGTCCCGCGAGATCTACGACATTCACATGATGATGTTGTGGATCTGCCTCGGCATCGCGGTCGTGACCTTCGGCGCGATGATCGTCGCGATGATCCGCTTCCGGAAATCGCGCGGTGCGGCCGCCGACACGAAGCTCTTGCACAACGCGCGGCTCGAGGCCGCCTGGACCATCGTGCCGACGATCATCCTGATCGCGATGGCGATCCCCTCGGTCGAAAAGCTGATCAAGATCGAGGACATGAGTGGCTCGGCGCTGACAGTCAAGATCACCGGTCACCAGTGGTACTGGCAGTACGAATACCTGGGCCGCGGTGTGTCGTTCTACAGCCGCCTGGCCCGCTCGAGCGATCTTGCACGCCAGCGCGGCTCTGGCATCGACCCGGACACGGTGGATAATTACCTCCTCGAAGTGGACAAGCCGCTGGTCGTGCCGACCGGAACCAAGATCCGCCTGTTGCTGACCGCCAATGACGTGATCCACGCCTGGTGGGTGCCGGACTTCGGCATGAAGCGCGACGCGATTCCCGGATTCATGAACGAAATGTGGATTTCGGTCGACGAGGACAAGCCCGGAACTTATCGCGGGCAGTGTGCGGAACTCTGCGGCGCCGATCATGGCTTCATGCCGATCGTCGTCGTCGCGCTGCCGAAACCGGAATTCGAAGCCTGGCTCGCACAACAGGATGCTACGC
>JANPCY010000365.1:0-1673 GCA_031431175.1 Steroidobacteraceae bacterium
GCAGATGCTGGAAGCGGGTGTCCATTTCGGCCACCAGACCCGCTTCTGGAACCCGAAGATGGCCCCCTTCATCTTCGGCGAGCGGAACAAGATCCACATCATCAACCTCGAGAGGACGCTGCCACTAAACAACGAGGCGGCGGCTTTCATCAAGGGCGTGATCGCCGACGGCGGCAAGGTGCTGTTTTACGGCACAAAGAGGAGCGCCAGGGATGCGATCCAGGTCGAGGCGAGCCGTTGCGGCATGCCCTATGTGAACCAGCGCTGGCTGGGCGGCATGCTGACCAACTTCAAGACGATCCGTCAGTCGATCAAGCGACTGAAGGAACTCGAGGAGTTGCGGGACTCCGGCGCGCTCGAGCGGCGCAAGAAAAAAGAAGCGCAGACACTTCGTCGCGAGATGGACAAGCTGACGCGCAGCCTCGGCGGCATCAAGGAAATGAATGCGTTGCCGGACGCGCTCTTCGTCGTCGACGTCGGCCATGAAGAGATCGCGGTCCACGAAGCGAGAAAGCTCGGCGTGCCAGTCGTTGCGGTGGTGGACAGCAACTGCTCGCCGGATGGCATCGATTACGTGATCCCCGGCAATGACGACGCGATGAAGGCGATCCAGCTGTATGCGGCGGGTATCGCCGAGGCCGTACTCGACGGCAAGAGTTCGGTACCGGTTCTGCCGGCAGGCGAAGACGAGTTCGTGGAGCTGGATGAAGAAGGCCAGCCGCGCCGCAAGGCCGCGGCTCGTGGACCGCGCAAGGCGGCAAATGTGCGGCGCAAGGCGCCGGTGCGCGCCCGTGTACCGGTTGCGGCGACTCCTGCCGCTGCCGCGGTGTCCGAGGTCGTTCCAGTCGCCGAAATGGCCGCCCCGGTTGCCGCCGACGCGGATCTGCCCGCCGATCTGGCGGACGACGAGGCGATGATCGACGAAGCAATCATCGGGGTGATATCGGAAGAGGGGCGCAGCAAGGTGCCCGTGCACCGCAAGCCGGGACTGAGAAAGTCCGACCAGGACGGGGAATGACGGTGGCTATCACCGCCGATGTAGTCAAGACGCTGCGCGAGCGCACCGGTGCCGGCATGATGGAATGCAAGAAGGCGCTGGTCGAAACCGGCGGTGACCTGGACGCCGCTGCCGAGATCATGCGCAAGGCAGGCCTTGCGAAGGCCGACAAGAAGGCCGCGCGCATCGCAGCGGAAGGCGCGGTGGTTGCGGCCAGGAGCGTCGATGGCCGCAGCGCGATCCTCGCCGAGGTCAATTGCGAGACTGACTTTGTCGCGCGCGAGCGGGAGTTCCAGGCATTTGCTGCCGCCGTGGCCGCGGCCGCATTGCAGGCTTCAGTGACGACAGTTGAAGCCGCAGCGACGCTGCCGCTGGCGGGCGGCACGACAGTCGAGGAGGCGCGCCGCGTGCTGATTGCCAGGATCGGCGAAAACATCACGATCCGGCGGCTGGGGCGCCTCGCTGCCCCGACAGTCATCGGCAGCTACGTACATGGAACACGAATTGGAACGCTCGTTGGCCTCAATGGCGGTGACGCGACTCTGGCCAGGGACCTCGCGATGCACGTGGCCGCCGCGAGTCCCCAGTACGTCCAGCCATCCGAGGTGCCGGAGTCGACGCTGGCCAAGGAGCGCGAGATCCTGGCCGCACAGGCGGCCAGCGAGGGCAAGCCTGC
>JANPCY010000366.1:0-7045 GCA_031431175.1 Steroidobacteraceae bacterium
CTTGGAAGCCCGCATCAACTTCGGTTGATTCTCGTGCGCGGGCAGCGCCGGGGAACACCCCCTCGTTCGCGCCGCCGGAACTTACGCGCTCACTCGGGACATTCCCCGGCGCCACCTCGCGCGCACCGGCTTCGTTCGTGAATGCGGCTTCGGTCAGGCTGTGAAGACGGCGGCTGCGTCGAAGACTGGTCCGTCCACGCAAACACGTTTCATCGCGGGACCATCGGGCGTCTGCACGAGCACGGTGCAACCAGCGCAACCACCGACCGCGCAGGCCATGTTCTCCTCGAGCGATACCTGGCAAGGGAGTCCGTGACTTCGCGCGAGCGCTGCAACTTCGTGCAGCATCGCTTCCGGTCCGCAGGCGAACATCTCGACCTTGGCAAGTTCCGCGGGCGCGAGACTCGCAATCCAGATCCGGGCGAGATCGGTCACATGACCTGCATGGCAGCCAGGGAATCCCGCGCGACTCGCGAGGCGGCTCGGTACGCCGCAGTCTTCGAGCAGCAGCATGCCGGCGGTCGCGCCGGGCGGCATACCGGGCACGTTGATCGTCGAAGTGCTGCTGCGAAACGGAAATGGCAGCTCCGAGCCCATCAGCACGAGCGGCCTCCACGCGCCGCCGCGTTCCGCAGCGAGCGTCTCGGCGAGAAACACCAACGGCGGGATGCCGACACCGCCACCGATCATGAGTGTGCGCGGTTTGTCGCCATGGGCAGCGAATCCCCTGCCGATCGGACCGAGGCAGGAACGCGCCTCGCCCGGCTTGCGCAGCGCGAGCTGCGCAAGTCCGTGCCCGACGATCTTGTTGAGCACTTCGACCCAGCCCTCGCTGGCTGCGGCGCGCAGGATGGAAAGTGGCCGGCGCATCGGCACGCCCGGGCCGCAGTTCAGGTGGATGAAACTGCCGGGCGTCGCGGCCGCGGCGCACTTGGGCGCGCGCAGCCGCAATACGTACTGCTCGCCCGGGTACGCTTCATGACTGATGACGTCGGCCTGCTCCAGGAAAATCGTGTCGCGGTGGGGCGCGGCCGCACCGCTCACGGTGCGCGCCTGCGGCGGGCTTCTGCGAGATCAGCGAGCACGGCCATCCTTATCGCAACGCCATTCGCCACCTGCCTGCGAATCACCGATTGCGGTCCATCGGCGACTTCGGAAGTGATCTCGACACCGCGATTCATCGGTCCCGGATGCATCACGATGGCCTGCGGCTTCGCCCGCGCCAGGCGCGCGGCTGTCAGTCCGTAGAGTTCGTGGTAGCGGTTGATGTCGGTCGGCATCGCCTCGGCGATCCGCTCCCGCTGGATGCGCAACATCATCACGACGTCGGCGCCCGCTATTCCATCATCGAAAGAGGAATGGCGTCGTGCGCCCTGGAACTCATGCGATTCCGGCATCATCTCCTCGGGCGCCACCA
The DNA here is from genome assembly GCA_031431175.1 of Steroidobacteraceae bacterium. GTDB lineage: Bacteria > Pseudomonadota > Gammaproteobacteria > Steroidobacterales > Steroidobacteraceae > SCUD01. The sequence continues at coordinate 1,418 of JANPCY010000366.1, forward strand.
GGCGCAGCTCGGTCACGCCGAGCGCGGTCAGCGCGCGATGGGCGGATCGCGCGACGCGCGAGTGGCGGATATCGCCGACGAATGTGACCGTGAGGTCGCTGAAGCCGCCCTTGTGCTGTTGGATGGTCAGCGCGTCGAGCAGGCCCTGGGTCGGGTGCGAGATGTGGGCTTCGCCGCCGGAAATCACGCTGACGTGTGCGCCGACGTGCCGTGTGACGAACTCGATGATGCCGGGTTGCGCGTCGCGGATCACGAACACGTCCACCTGCATGGCCTCGAGTGTGTAGATCGTGTCGATAATCGACTCGCCCTTGATGCGCGAGGACAGCATGACGTCGAGATTGACCACATCGGCGCCGAGTCTCAGTGCGGCGAGCTCGAATGACGCGCGGGTGCGCGTCGAAGGCTCGGCAAAGAGGTTGGCGACAGTCCAGCCGCGCAGGTCGTCGCCACGTGGGGGCAGCTGGCCGGGCGGGCACAGGTAGCCCTGGGCCCGCTCCAGCAATTCGCGCATCAGGCCGGGGTCCAGGCCATCGAGCGTGATCAGGTGGCGTAGCCGGCCGTTGGCGTCAAGCTGCTGGAACTGTTGCATCATCGGGCCGGTTCGCCGGGCTGAGCCCTCAGCCATTGCAGCAGCAGGATGCGCGCGGCCTCGCGATCGACGTCGCCGCGCCGTACCCGACGCGTCTTGCTGCCGCTGCGGCGCCGCTCGCGCAGGTCATCCTCCGCCTCGTGCGACGAAAGTCTCTCATCCACCCGGTAGACCTCGATCCCGTATTGCTCACCGAGTCGGTCGGCGAACCGCAATGCCGCCGTGGTGATGCCGGCGTTCTGGCCGGCCATATTATAGGGAACGCCGACCACGATCGCCGCGGGACGCCAATCGGCGAAGCAGCGGTCGATCGCGCGCCAGTCAGGTTCGCCGTCAAACGCATCGATGGTCGCGAGCGCCTCGGCAGTTCCGGTCAGCGTATTGCCGACCGCGACGCCGATGCGACGTAATCCGTAATCGAAGGAGAGGACCGTGCGCGTGGCCGGCGCGGGCATCCGTCAGGCGCGTCCCGCCTGGAGGCTGATACGGGACAGTTCGACGCCCAGGAGCCGCGCGGCTGCGTGCCAGCGCTGCTCGAATGGCAGGTCGAAGATCAGCGATTCGTCGCAGGGCACCGTCAGCCAGGCGTTCTGCAGCATTTCCTCCTCGAGCTGCCCGGCGTCCCAGCCGGCGTAGCCAAGTGCGACCACGGCCTGGGCCGGCCCCTCGCCACGTGCCATGGCGGCCAGTACGTCACGCGAGGTCGTCACATGCAGCGTATCGGAAACCGGTTTGGTCGAATCCCAGTTCTGCGGGCAGGGCCGGTGCAGCACGAAGCCGCGGTCATTCTGGACCGGGCCGCCACGCAGCACCGGCATGTCGCGCAGGCGGACATCATCGCTCGTGAGCGAGAGCTGCTCCAGGACCTCGGACATCTTCATCACGAGCGGTCGGTTGATCACGATGCCGAGCGCGCCGCGATCGCTGTGTTCGCAGATGAGGGTGACGCTTTGCGAGAAATTGGGGTCCGCGAGCGAGGGCATCGCGACCAGGAGCTGATTGTCGAGGTAGGCGCCACCTGCCATGACGCTAGTATCAGCCGCCGCCCGACCGCGGTCAAAGTATGCAGGTGGGCTGACCGGATGCGATTCAGCGCGCCGGCAGCTCGATTGCCGAGCCGGCCAGTCGTCCGGCGACGAATTGCCACTCATAGGCAAAGCGCAGGACGTCGTGACGGGCCGCCAGTTCGCCCGGGAACGCCTCGAATGGAGTCGCGAGTTCCAGGATCGCGATCGCGGCGAGATCGAGTTCGGGATGGCCGCTCGTGCGCCGCACTTGCGCCTTGACCAGGCTGCCATCTGCACCGAGAGCTACTTCAATGACCGGATTGCCGCTCAGACTCTGGCGGCGCACCTCGTTCGGGAAATGCAGCGTGCCCACCTGTTCGACGCGGCGCTTCCAGGCATCGAGATAGACCGCAACATCAGATGAGCGCGTGCTGGGCGTCACCAGCAGTTCGCGTCGCCCCGCTCCCTTGAGCTCGAGTTCGGCATCATCGTCGATTCCGGCCAGCGGCGACCGGTCACCGGCCAGTGAGCGCCGCGGCAGCGAAGGCAAGGACATTGCCGGGTCCCTGGCATCCGCTATGAACCGCGATTCGCGGTCCGCGCCGGTCAGCATGCTGGCCTCGCCGCCGGCCGGGCCGCCCATCGACTGCAGGGCCGCGCTGCTGTCAAAGGCGCCGGGCGACTCTTCCTCAGCACCTGCCGCGCCCGGCTGCCGGGTCTTGTCCGCGGCATTGCCGCTGCCCTGCTGGGTGCGTTGCGAGAGATAGCTGGCCCGCTCATTGACTGGCGCTTCGGGCAGCGCTTCAGCGACCAGCAGGACCTCGAGGGTCGGCACCAGCGAATCATCGCGCTTCGGCGGCGCGAAGGTGATGCCCAGGATCACGATCAAGTGAAAGAGACCGGCCAGGAACAGGGTGACGAACAGCCGGTCATCGGCCGTGCCACCCCGCAGCTCCGCGCCGGCGAACCGATTCATGCGTGTGCGATCCGGCCAAGCACGACATCGACCAGGCTGCCCGCGATGTCGTGGCCGTACTGCTTCTCGAGTTCACGAACGCCGGTCGGGCTCGTGACGTTGATTTCGGTCACAACGCCGCCGATGACGTCGAGCCCCACGAACAGCACGCCGTGGTCGCGCATGCCCGGACCAATCTGCGAGCAAAGCCAGCGGTCGCGATCGGAGAGCTGCCGGCCGACGCCCTTCGCGCCGGCCGCCAGGTTGCCGCGATGATCCGACGCGCCTGGCATGCGCGCCAGTACATGCGGCACCGGCTCGCCGTCGATCAGCAGGATGCGCGCGTCGCCGGTTTCGGCTATCTCCGGCAAGTAGCGCTGCACCATCGCGTATCGCCGGCCGTAGTCGGTAAGCGTATCGAATACGACACGCACATTCTTGTCTCCAGCGGCCAGGGCGAATATCGAGCGGCCACCCAAGCCGTCCAGCGGCTTGCACACGACACGTCCAAGATCGGCGAGGAAGGCCTGCATGCCGTCCATGTCACGCGTGATCAGGGTCGGCGCGCAGCAATCGGGAAACCAGGCCGTGTAGGCCTTTTCGTTCATGTCGCGCAGGCCCTGCGGGCGGTTCACGACCAGCACACCCTCGGCCTCCGCACGTTCCAGCAGATAGGTCGTGTAGATGTATTCCAGGTCGAATGGCGGATCCTTGCGCATCAGCACAACATCGACATCGGCAAGCGGCCGCACCACGGGCTCCCCGGCGCGATACCAGTCCTTGCCGTCCCCGACCACTTCCAGCGGCCGCAGCCGGGCGATGGCGCGCCCGTCGCGTACCCAGAGATCGGATTGTCCGAAGCACCAGGTCCCGCATCCACGCCGGGCGGCCGCTATGAGCATCGCGACGGTCGAATCCTTGGCCGGCTTGATGGTTTCGAGCGGGTCCATCAGCACTGCAAGGCTGGGGCGGTCGCGCATCAGGACGGCTCCGGTCGATTGACGGGAATGTGACGCGGATACTGCACGTCAGGGGGGCTTCCCATAGTACACCTGTCAAGGGCCCCGACTGCCCGACCGGACCGGTTCTGCCGTGGCGGGGGGTAGACCGATATGTTAAAAGAAGGCCGCTCCGGCGTCGAAGCCGTGGGCGTCTCCAGACGAGCAAAGCTAGCGCCCGGCCGGAGCAACGCTGGGGCCGGAGGTACCCGATGGAAAGTGCAGCGGCCGCCAATGACGGGCACCACCTTAACGGGCTGAAAGTGCTGGTCATCGACGACAGCAAGACAATTCGCCGGACGGCGGAAACGCTGCTGGCCAAGGAGGGCTGCGAGGTGTTCACGGCGGTGGACGGATTCGACGCGCTTTCGAAGATCGCCGACCACCAGCCTGACATCGTATTCGTGGACATCATGATGCCGCGCCTCGACGGCTATCAGACCTGCTCGCTGATCAAGCACAACAAGGTATTCCGCGCGATACCCGTGATCATGCTGTCCAGCAAGGACGGCCTGTTCGACCGGGCGCGCGGCAGGATCGTCGGTTCCGAGCATTACCTGACAAAGCCTTTCACCCGCGACGAGCTCCTGTCGGCGATCGAACGGCATGTCAGCCGTGGCGATGGCATCGAGACGGAATAAGTACCATGGCGCTGATCCTGATCATCGATGATTCGCCAACCGAGGTATTCCAGATGCGGCGCATGCTCGAGAATCACGGCTTCGAGACCGAATCGGCGGCGGACGGTGCGGAAGGAATCCGCAAGGCCCGCGAGATCCGTCCCGACCTGATACTCATGGATATCGTCATGCCGGGCGTCGACGGATTCCGCGCGACCCGCACATTGTCGAACGATCCCGCGACCCGCGCGATTCCGGTCATCATGGTATCCAGCAAGAATCAGGAGTCCGATCGCTACTGGGGCATGCGCCAGGGCGCGGTGGATTTCCTGGTCAAGCCGGTGACACCGGCGCAGTTGGTGGAGAAAGCGCAGGCAGCGCTGCTGACAGGTTGAGCGGATGCAGCCTGAGCCGAGCTTGAGGGCACTGCGCGACCAGCCTTTCAAGCTGCTGCTGGCGCTGGAACAGCGGGCGCGCGAGGTAGCAGCCGGCGCGCGCGATGGTGCGGCGGGCCAGGAATGGATCGGCGTGGCGTTCCGGATGGGTGGGGAGACATTCCTCGTGGCGCGTGACGAGGCACGCGAAGTCATGGGCGTGCCAGCGCTGATCACCCGGGTCCCCGGAGCGCGGTCATGGATACGCGGCCTCGCGAATGTGCGTGGCCAGTTGCTGCCCGTGATTGACCTGAAACAGTATTTCGGCAGCGGAGAGTCGGTGGCGGGGCGCAATACGCGCGTGATCGTGGTGAACCACCGGGAGGTGCCGGCAGGCCTGGTTGTCGACGAGGTACTCGGATTCCGACGCTTCGCCGATCGCGAGTTCAACGCCGAGGCGCCACCGACAATGATCCGCTGCGAGCATTATTTGTCCGGTTCGTTCCGGCGTGGGAGCGAGGCGTGGCCGGTTTTGAGCCTGCGGACGCTGGTCGAAAGCCCGGCATTCCTGCACGGTTCATCGTGAGCTGGGGCAAGGTGAAGGATAAAGCGCATGGCCAACGTGCCTGACCGGCAGCTGGCGTCGAAATGGATGCCGGTGATGCTTTGGGGCGGCTTGCTGCTGTCGCTCGCGGCAGCGGTATTCCTGCTGCTGTCGGGCCGCGCCCACGAGCAGGATCGTAAGTACCGCGCGCATCTCGCGGAACTCACCGTACTGGCAGGGGCGCTGCCGACCCAGGCGGTGGCCGCAGGCCAAGGCGACGATGCGGCATTCGAAAAGCTGGCGCAGTCACGTGCGCGGCTTGAAAAGCTGCTGGGCGACATCGAAAAGGGCCGCGCCGCATTCAAGGCGCTCTCGAGCCCAAGCGCACAGCGGCTCGGCGGCGAGGCTGACTGGAACGCGATGCTGGAGTACTCGCAGCAGGTGCTGGCTGGTCGCGACGCGGCCCGCGCGCTGAGAACCTGGGCCGAGGAATCGCGTACGGCCCTCGGGCGGGTGCTCGCGGCTACCGGCAATGCCG
>JANPCY010000367.1:0-1694 GCA_031431175.1 Steroidobacteraceae bacterium
TCGTCCTCGACGATCAGCAGGCGCATTCGGGCCTCAGTTGTCCTGGCCCGATTCCGCGTCAATCCTTACCTCGAAGACGCGGCCATCGGCTCCCAGCAACCGGATCCGGTACTCAATGCGGTCGCCATTACGCTTTTCTTCAGCACGTACGGCGCGCGCATGGTAACGGCGTTCTGCCCGGGCCACGGCCTCGTCGAGGGAAATGCCGCGATCCGCCATGGTCCGCTCGCCGCCCCGGTCGTGAAGGCGATCGCGCTCCGAAGCCTGGACCTGCCCGGGCGCTGCGGCGCCAGCCGTGAGCGCCAAGCACAAGATCGCCAGCAGCCTCATCCTTATCATCTGCATTACGCCATTGTAGTGGAACTCGAAAAAGCCGGGCCGCTTGCGCGGCCCTGCCACGGGATCAGCCGCCCAGCGCGGTAACGTCGATCCGGATCCGCAGCCGCTCGCCCGGGTCGTAAGGCATCTGCGTGGTGTATTCGCGACCAGCGTACTCGTAGGTCACCCGGTAACCGTCAACGCGTTCGTCCCAGCTATCGCGGTAATGGACTTCACAGCGCTCGACCGGGCGCTCACGGCCGTAGTAATCGCCCTGACGGTTGTGCGATGCGTTGTTGCCGATCGCAGCACCGATGATCGCGCCAGCGGCACGCGCCACCTGACGGCCATCGCCACGACCAATCTGGTTGCCGATGACGCCGCCGATCAGGCCGCCCAGCAAGGTGCTGCCAACGTGTCGAGACGACAGCGGGCCATCCGACTCGTAGGCCACTTCGTCCCAGCACTCGCGGACCGGCTCGCTGACGCGCACCCGGCGACGGAGCGGCTCCACGTTGACGACACGCGCGTAATCGTAGTCGCCATCTGGATAACGATGATTGCGGTCGTAGCCGCGGTTTCCATCGTACTGGTAACCGTCTCGATTGTGATCTGCCCAGGCCCCGGCGGACGCTGCGGCAAGACCAAGGAAAAGGCCAGAAATCCAGAGCTTGCGAAACATGGCGCACCTCCTTGCTTTGGCACGCTGCCAATCTAGGCCGGCGACCATGAACACGTCCTGAACACCCGGCGGGCGTCCGGATCAGCGATTTTTTTAGGGAATCTCGGCTTTTGCGGCGACCCAAAGCTGCTCCAGCAGCTCAAGACCCGCAGTGCCGGGATCGATGCCGCGGGCAGCGAGCAATGGGTCACCGCCTCCACCAAAGTGATCACCCAACCGGTGTTCGATATCATGAGCGATGACTACCGCGCAGCCGTCACCAGCGCTTATGTCGGCGAAACCCTCAACTTGCGAGTGGTTGATCTCGGTGCCGACACTAGCGATAAAATCGACACCGTCGGCGTGCTGGTGCAGGCCAAGTCGAACGCGAAACGTCAAGTTGAATTGCGCGAAACTGGTCCCCATACTGGCATTTTCAAAGGTGGTTGCACCCTTACTTATGCAACCCCCGAGCAACCGAAGAAGCCCCTTGCTCCGCCCGATGCGGACGATGCCGACGCTCCAGCGGAACCTGTGGAAGGTGGCATTCAAGTGATCTACGGCGACACCCTTGCGGCGCGTTATACCGACAGCAACGGAGTCAAAACCGACACCCAATTTGTCACCATCAGCAAAGGTGCCGACGGCGGGATTCGGCCATTTTCCAAAACCTATCAGGATAAAGAGATATCCATGCGCAGTCAATTTTCGCTCG
>JANPCY010000368.1:0-5592 GCA_031431175.1 Steroidobacteraceae bacterium
CTCAGACGTCTATCGCTGATTCCGGTGCTCGCCGCCGGCAAGAGTCGCCAGGCACCGCCACGATCCCGCCATGGTCCCAGGCCATTCCCGGCATATCCAATCCGCCCGTATGGCGGTGCGCGGCCCAATAATCACCGCCGCAAGCGTGAGCGCAGGTCGCGGCGCGAACACGATCGCCCGCCACGGGGCGGCCGGTGGGATGCGGGCTGTCCAGCGCCCGCCATGGTGGGTAAAAGTGCAATCGCGCATCGCTGCCAGCAGTGGCAGGCCAAAAGCCTTGGCGAAGGCCTCCTTAAGCGTCCACAGCGTGTAGAACCGCTCTGTCGCCTCCGGCTCGGCGAGCGACCGGAACTCCCGCGTCTCGACAGGCGCAAAGGCGAATTGCGCGATGCTGTGCACGTCCCGGGGCACCCCGACCTCGATATCAATGCCGGCCACGCATCCTGCTGGCGCAATCGCGATCGCCGCGCAGCCACCGGAGTGCGCCAGACTACGTTTTGGCATGGCAGGGGCGTTGGTGCTCGCGAGCAATGCAAAGCTCAATGTCCGCTCGCGCGAGCGCCGGGTCTTCCGTGAGGTGTTTTCGTCGGTGGCTGTTGGCCCGCGCTCAGGTACGCTGAGCCACAACTGCGGCGCGTGACCGGTGCCGGCGTCAGATTGTCCGCGTCTGGGCAGCATGCTTAAATCCAGCACAATGATGGCGCCTCCCGTCCGCACCTCCGCCAGACCGTTTCGCGACCTATATTACGTGCGCCTCGCGACCACGGGGCTCAGTTTCATGCTGTTCGGCGTGGGCGGTGTCCTGCTCGGGGTCGTCGTCGTGCCGCTGCTGCTGGCCGTGCCGGGCAGCGGCGCAGCGCGGCGTACGCGGGTGCGACGGATGATACGGATCGCGTTCCGGTTCTTCATCGGCTTTGCGCATCACAGCGGCGCGATCAGCTATTCCTTCTCTGGCGCGGAGCGGCTGGGCAGACCTGGCCAGCTGATCATCGCCAACCACCCGTCGCTGATCGACATCGTGTTGCTCATTGCATTCACCCCCGACGCGGGCTGCGTGGTCAAGCGCGAAGCGTTGCGAAATCCGGCCCTGGTGATCGGTGTCAGCGCCGCGGGCTACGTACCTAACGCCCCGACCGACCTCATGATCGAACGCGCCACGACGCTGCTGACCGCCGGCGAATGCCTGATCATGTTCCCGGAGGGCACGCGCACCGTTCCTGACAGAGCTGTCCACTTCCATCGGGGAGCGGCAAGTGTCGCATTGCGGGCCGCGAGCGTCGTGACGCCAGTGTTCATTCGCGTCGAGCCGCCAAGCCTGTTCAAGTCCATTCCCTGGTACCGGATCGCGGACCCACGGTCGCACTTCTCGCTGCGCGTCGGTCGTGACATCGACCCAGCCGCGTTCCGGCACGGTCCGCCGCCAATCGCATCGCGGGCGTTCAACGAGCATCTGGCAGCGATCTATGCGGTCGAGGCCGCAGCCAACTAGAATGCCGGTCCACAGGGCCAGCACAAGGCCCGGACGCCCGGCAGATGCACGACAGGGATGCGATCCTCGGTGAGTTGCGCGCGACGCTGGTCGAGCTGTTCGAGCTCGATCCGGCGCGTATCACGCCCGATGCGCAGCTCTACGAAGATCTCGAAATCGACAGCATCGACGCAATCGACCTGATGGATCGCCTGCGCCGCCAGACCGGCCGGAAGATCGACTCCGGACGCTTCCGTTCCGTCCGCACCGTGTCGGATCTGGTCGATACAATTCATCAGCTCGTCAACGAGACCTGAACACCTGAGCAGCCCAGCACTGGAGCGCCCCGTGGTGCTCGAGACACGCGTCGAGCCGCCCTGCCATGCGCGACTGACGCTGTTTGTGCCCCCGGATTTGCGTTGCCTGCGCGGCCATTTTCCCGGACTGCCGATCGTACCGGGCGCAATGCAGCTCGGTTGGGTTCTCGCATTCGCGTCGGAGCTGCTGGGCTCGCGACCCGTGCTGCGCGGGCTGCAGTCAGTGAAATTCCAGAGGCTGGTCCAGCCCGGGCAATTGCTGCGTCTCACGATAAAGCTGGATCCGGGGCAGGAAGCAATTCAATTCGAATACGAGTCCGCGGCCGGGCGACATTCTTCCGGACGCGTGCTACTGGGTGGCGTCGATGCCTGAGATCTGTGCCGTGATCCCGGTCTACGAGCACGACAGCACCGTCGGGTGGGTCGTGTCGGCCATCCGTGCCCATGGACTCGACTGCCTGCTCGTCGACGACGGTTCCGGAGCGGACTGCGCAGGCGCGCTCGACGCGCTGGCCGCTTCCGACCCGGCCGTCCGGGTGCTGCGTCTGCCGGTAAACCAGGGCAAAGGGGCCGCGGTGCAGGCGGGGTTGCTGGCCGCCGACGGTAGTGGTTATGACCACGCGCTGCAGATCGACGCCGACGGTCAGCACGCGCTGGCAGACATCCCCCGCTTTCTCGCCGAATGCCACTCCCATCCGGAGGCGGTGATTTGCGGTCGCCCGGTTTTCGGTGCGGACACGCCCCGCTCGCGCCTTTACTGGCGCCGCCTCACACGTTTCTGGGTCTGGGTGAACACGCTGTCATTCGACATACCCGACGCGATGTGCGGATTCCGGATCTACCCGCTCCGGCCGGTCATTGCGTTACTTCGTCGGGGCCGCCTCGGCCGGCGCATGGACTTCGACATCGAGATTCTGGTGCGCCTGCACTGGAGTGGCCTGCCGATGCGCTGGCTCGATACCCTGATTTCCTATCCGCCGGGCGGCACATCGCATTTCCGGCTTTGGCTGGACAACGTGCTGATTACGCGCGTACATACCTTGCTGTTCTTCGGCATGCTGAGACGCTCGCCGCGCTTGCTGGCCCGCAAGCTGGTTCGGCCGGGCTCCTGAAATACCTGGGCGTGTAACAATGCGTAAACTAGGCCCCTGCTCGCAGACGACCGAAGTCGTCGTGGCATTCCACGACGTCGATGTCATGTCAGTTGTCTGGCACGGCCACTATCTCAAGTATCTCGAGAACGCCCGCTGGGCACTCATGGACCGGCTCGGCTACGGTTACGAAATCATGGTGGGGTCCGGTTTTCTCTGGCCGATCATCGAGGCGCACGTTCGCTATGTCCGTGCCGCGAAATTCGGCGACCGGCTCAACGTCATGGCGTCGCTCGTCGAGTGGCAGAACCGACTGGCCATCAATTACCTGGTGACGAATGCGGGAACCCGCGCGCGGGTCGCGCGCGCGCGCACGGTCCAAGTGGCGGTCGACAGAACGACCGGAGAACTGCAGTTCATGTCCCCGGCGCCATTTGTCCGCCAGGTCGAGGCCAGTCTTCCCACGGCCCGTCCGTGAGTCTGCCACGCCCTGCTGAGCTGGTTCCGCATCAGGATGAAGCGCTGCTTCTCGACCGGATCGAGTCGGCCGATGCGGGTGGTCTCGTCGCGTCGCTGACCGTGCGGACTGGCTCGTCTTTCAGCCTGCCAAACGGGGCACTCGCCGGCTGGTCGGGACCCGAGATCATGGCCCAGGCGGTTTCGGCTTTTGCGACCCTGCATGCGGGGCGTCCCTGGAACCCGAAACCGGGCCTGTTGCTTGGCCTGCGCGCTTATTGCAGCGAGACGGAGGAATTTCCGCCCGGTGCGTGCCTGGCCGTTGAGGTGCACGAGTCGACGCGCGACGCGGAAGGCCGCGGGGTCTTCGACTGCCGCATCCTGATGAACGAAAAACTCCTGGCTACCGGGACTCTGACAGTCTTTCAGCCCGATAATGCCTGGGAGATCCTGCGGGAGCAGATGGGATGAGCGGGCAGGTGCTGGTCACCGGTTCGAGCCGCGGCATCGGGCGCGCCATTGCGCTGCGCCTCGCGCGTGACGGATACGACCTGATCATCCACTGCCGGTCGCGCCGCGAACAGGCCCTCGAGGTCGTTGCGGAGATCGAGCACGTCGGTAGACAGGCGCGGCTGCTGACATTCGATGTGGCCGATCGTGCCGCCGCCGCGACTGCGCTCGAAGCGGACATCGCCACACACGGCGCCTACTACGGCGTTGTCTGTAACGCCGGCATCGCTTCCGACGGTGCATTCCCGGCACTCACCGCAACAGCCTGGGACGAAGTGATCCGGACCAATCTCGATTCGTTCTACAACGTGCTGCAACCCGTGGTGATGCCTATGGTGCGGCGCCGCAGCCCGGGAAGAATCATCACGCTGTCATCGGTGGCGGGCATCATCGGCAATCGTGGGCAAGTCAACTACAGCGCCTCCAAGGCAGGAATAATTGGCGCCACGAAGGCGCTCGCTGTCGAACTCGCAAGCCGCGAGATCACGGTCAACTGCGTGGCCCCCGGCCTCATTGAGACCGACATGATCGGTGCAGAAACGCCGGTCGAGAAAATCCTCGAGGTCATTCCCGCCGCACGCATGGGCCGTCCCGATGAGGTCGCCGCAGTTGTCAGCTTCCTGCTGTCGCCGGATGCAGCCTACATTACCCGGCAGGTCATCTCGGTCAACGGCGGTTTGTGCTGATGGGGCGTGTCGTCATCACGGGGATCGGCGGCGTCACGGCATTCGGTTCAAGCTGGCCGGAAATCCGCGTGTGTCTGCACGCAGGCCGCAATGCAGTCCGTTACATGACGGAATGGGATTCGTTGACCGACCTGAACACGCGGCTCGCGGCACCGATCGATGGATTCGAGCCGCCCGCGCACTGGACCCGCAAACAGTTACGGAGCATGGGCCGCGTATCGCAACTGGCGGTCCGCGCCAGCGAACTCGCGCTCGCCGACGCGGGGTTTGCAGACGATCCATCGATCAAGGACGGCCGGATGGGCGTTGCCTGCGGTTCCTCGGTCGGCAGCACGCCGGACATCCGGAACTTCGTGGAGATGCTGCAGACCGGCAAGTCCGGCGGTCTCAATGCCAATTCTTACGTCCGCATGATGCCGCACACCGCCGCCGCGAACGTCGGCATTTTCTTCGGGCTGACGGGGCGCATCATTCCGACCTCGAGCGCCTGCACGTCCGGCAGCCAGGGGATCGGTTACGCCTGCGAGTCGATCAGGTCCGGCCGCCAGACGATGATGCTCGCGGGTGGCGCCGAGGAACTGTGCCCCAGCGAGGCCATCGCCTTCGACATTCTCTATGCGACCAGCCGCCGCAACGATTCCCCGTCGCACACGCCCCGGCCCTACGACAAGGATCGCGATGGCCTGGTCGTGGGAGAGGGAGCGGCGATGTTCGTGCTTGAGGATCGTGATCACGCGCTCGCGCGCGGCGCCCGCATCCATGCCGAGGTCGTTGGCTTCGCGAGCAATTCTGACGGGGCGCATGTCACGCGGCCGGTCGAGGCGACCATGCGCCGCGTCATGGAACTCGCGCTCAAGGACGCCGGGCTGTCGCCGCAGGCGATTGGTTACGTTAACGGCCACGGGACCGCCACCGAACACGGTGATATTGCCGAGACGCGCGCCACTTCATCGGTGCTGGGCAGCCGCGCGCCCATCAGTTCGCAGAAGAGCTATCTTGGGCATACGCTCGGCGCCTGTGGAGCGCTCGAGGCCTGGTTCACGATCGAAATGATGAAAGACGGC
>JANPCY010000369.1:0-2184 GCA_031431175.1 Steroidobacteraceae bacterium
CCGCAGCTAGTCGCTCTCCGGCTGTTGCCGAAGCTGCGGGAACAACAGCACATCCCGGATGCTCGGCGAGTCCGTCAGCAGCATTACCAGCCGGTCAATCCCGACGCCGAGTCCGGCAGCCGGCGGCATTCCGTATTCAAGCGCGCGGCTGTAGTCGGCATCGTAGAACATCGCTTCCTCATCGCCCGCTTGCTTGCGGGCGCCCTGCGCGCGGAAACGCTCGGCCTGGTCCTCGGGGTCGTTCAATTCGGAAAAACCATTGGCAAGTTCGCGCCCATCCACGAAGAACTCGAAGCGGTCAGTCACGAACGGATCGGCGTCACGCCGGCGCGCCAGCGGCGATACTTCGGCCGGATACGAATGCACGAAGGTCGGCTGCTCAAGGCACTTTTCGCAGGTTTTTCCGAACAGGTCGATCTGCAGCCTGCCGGCGCCGTCCTCCGTGCCGGGCGTGATGTCGTGCCGCGCGCAGGCCTCGCGGAGGTAGGCAAGGTCGCGCATTCTGGCGCGATCGAACGCCGGATTCCCCGCAAGGATCGCCTGCTCGACGGAGAGCCTGGCGAATGGAGCGCCGAATTTCAGCAGCCTGCCCTGATAGAGGATGTCGCGTGATCCCGCCACCGCCTCGGCAAGCCCCTGCATCATCCGTTCGACCAGGCCCATGAAATCTTCGCAATCCGCATAGGCTTGATACAACTCCAGCATCGTGAACTCGGGGTTGTGCTGCGTCGAAAGACCCTCATTGCGGAAATTGCGATTGATCTCGTACACGCGCTCGAATCCGCCCACCAGCAGCCGCTTGAGGTAAAGCTCCGGCGCGATGCGCAGGTACATGTCCTGGCCCAATGCGTTGTGATGCGTCACGAATGGTCGCGCGACCGCGCCGCCTGGAATCGGCTGCATCATCGGTGTCTCAACTTCGAGGTAATCGAGCGCGTCCAGAAAATTGCGCAGGAATCGCACAATGTGGGTGCGCGTCCTGAATGTGCCGCGCGCTGATTCGCTGACGATCAGGTCCACATAGCGCTGCCGGTAGCGCGTCTCGGTGTCCGCGAGGCCATGCCACTTGTCCGGCAACGGGCGCAGTGACTTGACCAGCAGGCGGACGGATTCGACGCGGACCGTAAGTTCCCCCGCACGGGTCCGCATCAACACACCCAGCGCGCCGACGATGTCGCCGACGTCCCAGCCCTTGAATGCCTCGTAGGAAGCAGCAAGCGCTTCGGCCTGCAGATAGAGCTGGAGCTGCCCGCTACCGTCCTGCAGCTTTGCGAACGAAGCCTTGCCCATGACACGCTTGAACATCATCCGGCCGGCGACGTGCACGCGCACCGGGTTGGTGGCAAGCCACTCGTCGCTCCGGTCACCGTAGGTCGCATGCAGGTCATGCGACAGTGCATCGCGCCGGAAGTCATTCGGAAACGCGCTGCCTGACTCGCGCAGCCGCGCGAGTTTCGCGCGCCTTTCCGCGATCAGGGCATTCTCGTCAGGTCCGTCTGGCGGTTCTTTGGTCGTCATGAGGGGGGCTTACAGGCCCTGCTTCAGGCTTGCTTCCATGAACGGATCGAGGTTGCCGTCAAGCACCGCCGTCGTATTGCCGGTTTCGTGTCCGGTGCGCAGGTCCTTGATCCGCGACTGGTCGAGCACATAGGACCTGATCTGGTGCCCCCAGCCGACGTCGGTCTTCTGGTCCTCAAGCACGCGGGCCGCCGCGTTGCGCTTGTTGACTTCGAGCTCGTAAAGCTTGGCTTTCAGCATTTTCATGGCAGTCGAGCGGTTCTTGTGCTGGCTGCGCTCCATCTGACAGGTCACCACGATGCCGCTCGGAAGATGACGCAGGCGCACGGCCGAATCCGTCTTGTTGACGTGCTGGCCGCCTGCCCCGCTTGCGCGGTAGGTATCCGTTTCGATGTCGGCTGGATTGACCTCGATGTTGATTTCATCATCAATGACCGGTGATACGAATACCGATGCGAAAGATGTGTGGCGCCGGTTGCCAGAGTCGAACGGCGATTTCCGCACCAGCCGATGTACGCCCGTTTCAGTCCGCAGCCAGCCATAGGCATAGGGTCCATCAACCTGGATCGAAGCGCTCTTGATGCCAGCGACCTCACCGGGGCTCTGATCGATCACTTCGGGATGGAATCCGCGCCCGTCGGCCCAGCGCAGATACATGCGCAACAG
>JANPCY010000370.1:0-3002 GCA_031431175.1 Steroidobacteraceae bacterium
GTTCTGGATCTTCATCCCGTCGATCTACTTCTATATCGGCCCCTGCTTTGGCCTCCTGAACAATTTGGCGGAACCGCGCATGCGTGCGCTGTTTTGCGCGGCAACCCTGTTCGTCGCGAATGTCGGCAATCTGGTCGTGGCGCCGCAGCTGGTTGGCTTACTGAGCGACGGGTTTGCCCCCAACCATGTGGCCAACGCGGCCTCGTTGCGCCTCGCGCTCCTGTGCCTCGTCCCCGTGGGGTTCTGGGCGACGTTCCATTATTTCTGGTCGGCGCGCCGCTTGGTGCAGGACCAGGAGCGCGCGACGGGCGTCAAGATCTAGACCGGTTCACACCTGGCTGATCTGATAATTCGCGCGCTCCAGCCAACCCGGATTGATTTCCACGCCCCAGCCCGGCTCGGCAGGAATCGTGACCTTACCTTCGTTGATTCGGAACGGGTCGCCCAGGAATAGCCCGTCCTGCCAAGGGTAATATGCAGATCCCTCGATCGAAAGCTCGAGGTACTTGCCGGCGTTCGGGATCGTCCCCAACAGGTGCATCGTACAGATCGTGACCAACGACAAGTTGGCGCTGTGCGGCGTCCACGGCAGCCCGGCTGCAGCTGCTATCTGCACGACGCGCAGTGTACGGCTCATGCCACCCATGTACATCATGTCTGGCTGAACCACGTCCACGGCGCGCATCTCGATCATGCGCGACCAGGTGGCCAGATCCCAATCCTGCTCACCGCCGGTGACGTCGAGCGCGAGTGCATCGGAGACTTGTTTTGTTTGCTCGAGTTGCCAATACGGGCACGGCTCCTCGAAGTGAGTGATGCCCTCGGCCTCGAGCAGCCGGCCCACATCGATGGCGCGGCGCACTGAAAAACCGCTGTTGGCGTCGACCAGCTTCGCCACACCGTCGCCCAGGGCCCGCGCAACTCGCGCGACGATTGCCTCGGTGCGGCCGGGCCACTCGTCGATGTCACGCCCACACTCCGCGGCAACGGTAGCTGCCGGGGTACTTGTGCTCACGTTCCTCGATCCGGTCCACCAGCGCATCGATGTCGAGCGCGTTCGCGCCGAGCGCCCAGGGTGCGACCTGCCGGTGAAAAATCGTCGCAGTGATGTCAGCGTTGTAGGTGGAAGTCTGGCCCCAGCCGACCGCGCCGGTGTCCGCCGTGAGTTTCACGAAGCAGACGAACTCGTTGGCGAAGGATTCCAGTCTGGCAATCCTGGGCATCTATTGCGCAAGCCCCGGCATCTACGCTGCCTGCTTCGAGCCACGGGGCCGCTGCCCTAAGGTTTCGAGACCGTGCGCATGAGGTCCGGACTCGCGGTGCCAGAGCAATGCAACCGAAACAAATGCCAGGAAGCCGATACCGCCAAACAGCCACAGCATGTCCTGGTAGCCGGCGGGATTTTGTGGACCCGCACTGGCGGCGTCGTTCAACGATCCCGCGGCGAGGTTCATTACGGCGAGCCCCAGATTCTGCAGCACGTTGATGAGCCCAAAAGCCGTTCCCAACCGTCTTGGCTCCACCAACATCGCCGTCGCGGGCCAGATTATCGCCGGTACCATCGAGAAACTGATGCCCATCAGAGCGGTGGAAATCCACAGGCTCCAATGGGTCGCGCCCAGAACGAGGAATGTCAGCGGCATCAGCACGGTGCCGAGCGTCAACAACATTGCGCGACGACCGAAGCGATCTGCAATGAATCCGAAAACAGGAGTCGCGAAAATCGCAGCAAAAAACACCCAGCTGTTGGCTAGGCCTGCCTGCTGCAGGGAGAGTCCTTTTGCATCCTGAAAATACACGATGGCAAAGGTGCTGCGAAACGGGAAAAACACCGAGGCGAACAGCACATTGAGACCGAGGATGTACCAAAAGGACCGGTCGAAACTCCAGATGTCCGACCAGGCCAGGCGCGCGCGCGCGGTCGCGACCGGCGCGTGACTGGCTGGCCGGACCTTGCGGTCGATGAGAAAATAGGTGATGGCCGCAAGCAGACTGATCGCTGTGATTGCCGCACCCATCCACAGCGGTAACTGCCAGCCGCGCTCGTACAATGCCTTGCCCCAACCCGGTGAAGTATCGGCCGCGTAAGAGCCCACGCGCGCAAGACTGAAGAACAGCGACATCGCGAGTGCCGTGCCGCCGCGCCAGAACCACTGCGCGATACCTGCGAGCAGCGCAATGAACAACGCTTCCTCGGCGACGCCGAATATGAGCCGTCCCAGGACCATGACTGCGTAAGGGGACCCGACCGCGGTGAGAACGGCGCCGACGAAGCACAACGCGGCAGTCCATAACGCGACCCGCGCCGAGCCATAGCGATCGATCAGCAAGCCGCCGACCAGGGCGAGCACGATATTCGGCAGGCTGAAAACAGCATTCAACAGCCCGATCTGCGACTGGGTGAAGCCGCGCTGCGTGCGCAGAAAATCCGCAACCGGCGCGATCGCATCGTATTCGTAGTAATTGCCCGCGATTGCGATGCTGAATAGACCGAGAATCCACCAGCGCAGCGGCGCTGCGGTCGAGCCATTAGTGTGCATCATGATGTCGTAAGCGAAATCGGGCCGCGTGTAGCAGCATCCTGGTCTGCTACATTGTTTTTGCGTTGCGGCTATCAGCAAGGGATCCGAGCGCAGTCTTCAAAGGTCCAAGCCATGGTTCGAAGCTCCGCCATTGATCCAGGCCTTCGCGATAAATCGGGCGGCGCACCTGCTCTGAGCTGGCCGTGTGCACCGTTCGCTCGGTCTTGTAAAACTCCACGCACGCCGGTTCGAATGGCAGCCCGCAGTAGTCGAGCATGCGCCGCACCGAGCCCTCCAGGTCGGCGATGACGTCCTCGTGTTGCACGCGCAGCACCCGGCCCGGCAGCACGCGATCCCAGTGATCCATCATCTCGACATAGCTGCAGTAGTAGCGCCCGATGTCCTCGAGACTGTAGGCGAAGTGGTGGCCCTTGGCGTACAGCTGCTTGTAGTTGCTGAAGCCGCAGTCCATCGGGTCAC
>JANPCY010000371.1:0-2471 GCA_031431175.1 Steroidobacteraceae bacterium
CGCGAGCGCCGAGCCGCTGACCAGACCGCCGCCGCTGCAGGCAATCAGAACCTGGTCGGGTGTCGCATTGAGATCGCGTGCTTGACGCATTAACTCGAGCCCCACCGTGCCCTGGCCGGCGATGACGTGCGGGTCGTCGAAGGCCGGCACCAGCGTCGAGCCGCGTTCGGTGGCCAGGCTCGAGGCAATGGCTTCGCGGCTTTCGCGTTCGCGGTCGTAGATGACAATCTCGGCGCCGAACGCCCGCGTGCCCTCGAGTTTGGCGCACGGAGCGTCGGCCGGCATCACAATCGTGGCCCGGATGCCGAGCATTGCGGCCGCGCATGCGACGCCCTGTGCATGATTGCCGGACGAGAATGCGACCACGCCGGTCGCGCGCTCGTCGGGGTCGAGCTGTACCAGGCGGTTGTAGGCGCCGCGTATCTTGAATGAGCCAGTGCGCTGCAGGGACTCGACCTTGACCAGCACGCGGCCACCGGTCAGTTCGTCGAGCGGCGTGCCGGCAAGCAGCGGCGTGCACCACGCGATTCCTGCCAGCCTTTCGGCGGCTGCCTCCACGTCGTCGAAGGTCGGCAGGACGGCCACATTCAGCTCATCGTTCATCGGATTTCCGTACCGGCTGCCAGGAGCGTTGACCTGCGGTATGTTACCCCGTGGGGCGGCCTGCCGCCGCGCTCTGGAGAGGTGGCATGATGACAGCCGATCCGATCTGGTTACCCGTTACGGCGATGGTGCTCGTGACCGCGCTCGTCTGGATCAAGCTTTACGCCGACCGGCTGACCGAGATGCGCGAAAAGCGCATCGATCCGCAGTCCTTGTCGACGACGCGCGCAGCAGCGGGAAAGCTCGAGAAAACGCGGGCCTCGGACAATTTCCGCAATCTCTTCGAGGTGCCGGTGCTGTTCTACGTGCTTTGCATTGCGATCGTGGTCAATGGCGGTTCGACGCCGGGCCTGGTCCGCGCAGCCGGGGTATTTGTCGGTCTGCGTGCCCTGCACAGCCTGATCCACGTGAGCTACAACCGTGTCATACACCGATTCATCGTGTACGCCGCAAGCACGGTGCTCCTGTTCGGCATGTGGGCCGTGTTCCTGCTGGGGGTCATGCAATGAGCGATTTCGAGGGGCGTTGCCTGTGTGGCGCGGTGAAATTCTCGATCACACCGCCGACGCTTTTCTTCGCGCATTGCCATTGTCATTACTGCCGCGAGGCGCATGGCGCCGCCTTTGTCAGCTGGGTCGGCGCGGAGGAAACACGCTTCCGGTTACTGGCAGGCTCACACGAACCGCGCTGGTACCAGTCCTCGCAGCAAAGCCGCCGCGGATTCTGCGAGAACTGCGGCACCACTCTGTTTTTTGCCTCAACGCTTTGCCCCGGTGAAATGCATGTCACGCGGTCTTCAATTCAGGGGCCAATTGATCGCGAGCCGCAGTGCCACGTGTTCTATGACCAGCATGCGGCGTGGATCGAGCTCGGCGACGAGTTGCCGCGTTATACGAGTGAGGAGCCAGGGCTCAAGAAATACAAGTCGGTGCGCAAGCAGGAATCCTAGGCGTCCGGCAGGTCGTCGCGCAGCGTCCGGATCAGCCGCTCCAGTTCAGTGATCGGTTCCGAGCATTGGGGTCCCCGGCAGATATACGCGACCGTTCCCTCGCCCGCGCGCTTCGAAGCGAGCGCCTCCGGCAGGCCGCTGGCGTCTGCCGGTATCGCGAAGACCATGCGGCGCGGTGCATAAAGCGTTGCAAGTGCGGCTGACCATGCCATGGCGGCGTCGGCCTGCCCGCGGATCACGACGATTTCGCCCGGATTCAGCTGTTCATCCAGCGCATTGAGCATCGCCGTGTGCGCCTGGGGCACGCGCTGCATCGATGCGGAACCGCCGCGGAGCGTCGCCTCTGCGGCATCGAGATAGCGGGTTTCGGCCAGCAGCCAGCCGAGTCTAGCGAGTACGAGCGCCGCAATGCCATTGCCCGAGGGCATTGCCTCGTCGGCAAAGTTTTTCGGACGGTGCAACGGTGGATCGAGCCCTTCCGCCGTGAACCAGAAACCACCGCGCTCGCAGTCCATGAACTTCGCAAGCAGGGCGTCGGCAAGCTCCCGCGCGAATGCCAGATCCTCGATGCGCCAGCGTGCCTGCAGCAGCTCAAGCAGGCCGTCGAGCAGGAATGCGTAGTCGTCGAGATAAGCTGGAAAGCGCGCAGCGCCATCCTTCCACGCAGCCAGCAACTGACCATCCCGCCAGCAATTTTGGCGCAGGAAATCGACGGCGCGAGTCGCCGCCTGGATATGACCTGCTTCGCCGAGCAGGCGACCACTGATCGCGAGGCCCCGGATCATCAGCCCATTCCAGGCGGCCAGCACCTTGTCGTCGCGGTGCGGGCGCGTGCGGTTGGCGCGCGCCGCGAAGAGCTTGGCGCGCGCGCGGGCGAGCAGTGGCTCGATCTCGCCCGCCGGCCGGTGGAAGGCGGTCG
>JANPCY010000372.1:0-6004 GCA_031431175.1 Steroidobacteraceae bacterium
CGCCAGCATGCTCGGCGTGCGCCGGGAAGGTATTACGGAGGCCGCCGGGAAATTGCAGCACGCCGGTTTCATTCGCTACCGCCGCGGCCACATTTCAGTGCTTGATCGCTCCGGACTGGAGACCCGCACGTGCGAGTGCTACGCCGTAGTCCGGAAGGAATTGAGCCGCCTGCTGTCCGATGTTCAGCACCGACAGAGCATTTCCATCGTCGCCTGATAGCGACCTCCGGCCGACAGCCCTGCCCGGCGATCCGCCGGCTCAACGTGGTGAGCGCTTGCCCGGGTCCGGGCTCGGCGGCCAGGGAATGAAGGAACTGGTGCGGCGCTGGTATTCGGTATAGCCGGGCTTGTCCGCGACGAGCGATTTTTCCAGTAACGAAACGCCGGAGACTTTCAGCAACATCAATGTCATCAGGACCGGCCCGATTGCGGTCCACCACAGGCCCGGTGCGTCGCAGGCGACGAGCCACAGGCCCCACCACAGACAGGCATTGCCGAAGTAATTCGGGTGGCGCGTGTAGCGCCAGAGCCCGCTGTCCAGCAATTTGCCGCGATTGGCGGGATCGGCCTTGAATCGCCGCAGTTGCCAGTCACCGATGGCTTCAAACAGAAAACCCGTCAGCCACAGGAGTGTCCCGAAGAAGGCCAGCACGCCGGGCGGGTTGCCGGTCACCACGAGCTGCCCGGCCTGCACCGGCAGCGCGACGATGATCACCAGGAGCCCCTGTAGGGCGAACACCATGACGAGGCTATGCCAGGTGAAATTCCCGCCGTCGTCCTCCACACGCTTGCGCCAGCGAGCGTAGCGCGGATCTTCGCCGTGCCCGAGGTTGCGCAGGGCCAGGTACATGCCGAGGCGAAATCCCCAGGCGCAGGTCAGGGCGGTCAGCAGCGTTCGCCGGTCATGGTCGCCGTCGCCAAGGAACCAGCCGAGCAGTGCCACGATGGCAAATGCAGGGCCCCAGAAAATGTCGACGATGCTGGCGTTCCTTACGGGGATGCTGATCAGCCACAGCAGCAGCATTGCGCCAGCAATCACGGCCAGGTTGATCAGCAGGAGTTCCACCAGCGTCATTCGCTCACCCTAAACGCCGTCCTTTCATGACGCGCGCCTTTTCGCGTTGCCAGTCCTTGTCACGTTCATCGGCCCGTTTGTCGTGCTGTTTCTTGCCGCGCGCCAGGCCGACCTCGATCTTGGCCTTGCCGGCGATCCAGTAGGCCGCCAGCGGTATCAGCGTGAAACCCTTGCGCTCCACGGCGCCGATCATTGCGTCGATCTGGCGGCGATGCAGCAGCAACTTGCGGCTGCGCGTGGGGTCCGCTACCACATGAGTCGACGTTGTCGGCAGCGGTGAAACGTGAGCGCCAAACAGCCAGGCTTCGCCGTCCTTCAGCAGCACATAAGCCTCCTGCAGCTGCAGGCGGCCGGCACGCAGGGCCTTGACCTCCCAGCCCTGCAGCGCGACGCCGGCTTCATAGCGCTGGTCGATGAAGTATTCGTGCAGCGCTCTGCGGTTATCGGCAATGCGGCCCGCGCGCTCCTCTTTTTTTCTGGCCATGGTGCATTCTAGCGGCATCGCCCGGTTGTCCGCGCCGGCGGCGCCGGTGACAATCGGCCCATGAGGTCATCGAATCATGCGTGAAGTGCGCCGCAGTGCCCTGTTGCCGTACACACCCGGCCAGATGTATGGCCTGGTGACCGACGTTGAGCGCTACCCGGAATTCCTGCCGTGGTGCAACGGCGCCCGGATCCTCGCCGCCGAGGGCGAATTCGTCACCGTCAATCTCGGACTCGCGCGTGGCATCGTCCGTGGCAGTTTCTCGACACGCAATCGGCACGTACCTGATCGTTTGGTCGAAATGCGACTCGTCGACGGCCCGTTCAGCCTGCTCGAGGGGCGTTGGGACTTTCGTCCGATCGAAACCGCAGGCGCGCGGGTCGAATTGCAGATCCGCTTCCAGACGCACGGACTGATCGCAGGACTCGCGCTGGGGCCGGCGTTTGAAGAGATCTGTAACCAGATGGTCGATGCATTCGGGCGCCGCGCGCACCAGGTGTTTCGTGGCGCCTGAGTCCATCTCGATCCAGGTCGTGTGTGCCGAAGCTGGCCGCCAGACCGTGCTGAAGCTCGAGGTGGAGGCCGGTTGCACGGTCACAGAGGCCCTGTTGCGCTCCGGAATCCTCGCGCAGCATCCGGACATCGACGCGTCCGCATGCGGCTTCGGCATCTTCGGTCATGAAGTGACGCGTGATCATCGGCTGCAGGATGGCGATCGCCTTGAAGTGCTGCGACCGCTGATGGAAGATCCGCGCGAGCGACGCAGGCGGCTCGCAAAACAAGGCAGCGGGAAAAAATCAGCTGGGGACGGTTGATTCCTTGCGCGGCACGGGGATCAGTTCCTCGATGCGCGTGACCTTGTCGGCCTCGAACCAGACGACCAGGTGGTGCTTGTAGATCTTGCGCTCGTGACCGCGCTGGAACCGGTAAACGTAATCCCAGCGATCCGGATTGAAACTGTCGATGACCATTGGCGTGCCGAGCAGGAATCGCACCTGGCTGCGAGTCATGCCGACTTCGACCTGGTCGACCTGTTCCGGATCGAGCAGGTTACCTTGCTGGATGTCCATGCGATACACGCAGCCAACGGCGAGCGACGACAGCAAAAGCGCTGCGGCGAGGCTTGCAATCTGGCGCAACGGTCGCATGGTCATGAATCCTGGGCGATAATTCGGAACAGGCATATCATAGCGGAATCGCCGCGACTCGCGGCGATGGAGCGCAGCCGTGGAATCCAGCGATCTCCGCAAGGCCGGACTCAAAGTAACGCTGCCGCGCATCAAGATCCTCGAGATCCTGGCCGGCAATCACGGCCGGCACCTGTCGGCCGAGGATATCTATCGTGCGCTTATCGAGCAGAGCGATGACATCGGGCTCGCGACCGTCTACCGGGTGCTGACCCAGTTCGAGGCGGCGGCGCTCGTCAAGCGCCATCACTTCGAGGGCGGAACCGCGGTGTTCGAGCTGAATGAAGGCGAGCACCATGACCACATCGTCTGCATGGACTGTGGCCGGGTCGAGGAGTTCCTGGATTGCGGCATCGAGCGCCGGCAGCTGGATGTTGCCCATCGCCTGGGTTTCGAGATCGAAGAACACAACCTGATCCTTTACGGCCGTTGCCGCCGCGAGTCCTGCCCGCACCGCGGCAAGCGAATCTGAACGATCAGTGCGCCGCAGCACCCGCGGTGCGCAGCATCTCGCGCGCATGCTCACGCGCCTTGCGCGTGATCTCGACGCCGCCCAGCATTCTGGCGAGTTCCTCGACGCGTTCTTCGGCGCCCAGCTTGGTCACCATCGTGCGGCTGGCGCGGCCGTCCGTCAGCTTGCTCACGCGCAGCTGGTGATGTGCCTGGCTCGCCACCTGCGCCAGATGCGTCACGCACAGAACCTGACCCCGGTCGGCCAGCTCGCGCAGCATGCGCCCGACGATCTCCGCAACGCCGCCGCCGATTCCAGCGTCGACTTCGTCGAAGATCATGCAGGTTTCAGCTTTCCGATGGGCCGCGGCGACCTGCACGGCCAGGCTGATGCGCGACAACTCGCCACCGGAAGCGACTTTGGCGACCGGCTTCACGGGCTGGCCCGGGTTGGCACTGACCAGGAATTCCAGGCGATCGACGCCGTCCAGCAGAGGCCCGGCCTCCGCGTTCGGCTCGACCGCAATCTCAAATAGCCCGCCCGGCATGCCGAGCTGACGCATGAGGTTCGTCACCGTGCTGGCAAGGCGCTTTGCGGCTGAGCGCCTGGCAGCCGATAGCGCGCTTGCCGCGACGCGGTACTCGGTGAGGATTCCGGTGATGCGCTGTTCCAGGTCGCCGAGGGCGAGTTCAGACTGCTCGAGGGTCGCGAGCTGCCGCCGAAGATCGTCGAGCTGCCCGGGCAGCTGCTCTGGCGGGACACGATGTTTGCGCGCGAGGTCATCAACCGCCGCGACCCGCCGTTCGACGAACTCCTGGCGTGCCGGATCGGCGTCCAGCGCCTCGAGATAGGCGCCGAGCGCGCCACCCGCTTCGCCAAGACCGATGACCGCTTCTTCCAGCAACCCCAATGGCCCGGCGAGCCGCGCGTCAAGCGCCGCCGCACCGCGAAGCATGGTCACCGCGCGCGCGGTCAACGCATGCGCGTCCGCGCCGTCGCCATCGAAGGCGAGCGCGACCGCAGTGCGTGCGGCCTCGGCGAGGCGACCGCGATTGGCGAGGCGCGAGCGCTCATCAAACAGCCCCGCGACTTCGCCATCAGCCAGATTGAGCGCCTCGAGCTCGCCCGCCTGGTAGCGCAGCAGCTCGATGCGCGAGCCGCGGTCCCGGGCGAGGGCGGCGAGCGCTTCGCGCTCATCGGTCAGGCGCCGCCATTCAGATGCAAGCGTCCGCACTGGATCGAGCAGGGCGCCATGGCCACCGTGCTCGTCCACGAGCTGGCGCTGCATCTCGCGATGGACCAGCGACTGGAATTCCTGTTGTCCATGGATATCGATCAGGCAGCCACCCAGTTCGCGTACCGCCTGCGCCGGCAGGGTCTGGCCGTTGACGTACTGCCTCGAACGCCCGTCCAGGCCGATCACCCGGCGCAGAACGATTTCGCCGTCCTCATCAGCCAGCGACTGTTCGTCGAGCCAGCGCCGCACGCGTCGGTCGCCCTGCACGTCGAAGGTGGCGGTGATCTCGGCGCGTTCAGCGCCGTGGCGCAGCATTTCGGCACTCGCGCGACCGCCAATCGCGAGCATGAGCGCGTCGACAATGATCGATTTGCCGGCGCCTGTCTCCCCGGTCAGGGCCGTCAGGCCCCCGGCCAACTCGAGTTCGACGGAATCGATTATTGCGAAGTCGCGGATCTGCAGGTGGATCAGCAAGTCGGGAACCTAGGGTTCCAGGCGGCCATCGCGCGCACTTCGGCCCCAGTGCAGCTTGGAGCGAAGCAGGCGGAAGTAATCGTGGCCCGGCGGGTGCAGCAGGGTGATGCTGCTGGTCGCCGGCTCAATCACGAGGCTCGAACTGGCATCCAGGTCGCCAAGCAGCGTGCCGTCACAGGTGACCTGTGCGCGGGTCATGGATCGCGCGACGAGACGCACTTCCACCCGATTGTTGCGGCCTATGACGATTGGGCGGTCGTTCAGCGTGTGCGGAGAAATCGGCGCAATGACGACTGCATCGAGCGACGGATGGATGATCGGACCGCCGCAGGACAGTGCATAGGCGGTCGAGCCGGTCGAGCTCGCGATCACGAGTCCGTCGCCGCCATGGGTGTTGACGAACAGGCCGCCGATCCAGGTTTCCAGTTCGACCATGCGGCCGGACTCGTGACGTTGCACGACGACGTCATTCAAGGCGCGACGCACCACGACCGGGCCTTCGGTGCGCGTCAACCGCGCCTCGAGGAGATTCCGGACGTCCGTTTCGTAGCGCCCCTGAAGGACCGTGTCGATGCTCTCGAGCATGTCATCGGGCGACACATCGGTCAGGAATCCGAGGCGGCCGCGATTGATGCCGAGCAACGGAATTTCGCGCCCGATGGCGAGTTGCGCTGCGAATAGCATCGTTCCGTCACCACCAATTGCGACGATCAGATCCGCATCCCTGGCAAGCTCGTCGACCGGCCTGCGTTCGACATCCTGGGGCAGGTCGCCCACAGGAATGCGCGCGTCGAGCAGTACCACGAGACCGCGCGACCGCAGATGACGTGCAAGTGCCGCCAGCGAATCTGCCACGCGGGCGTCTTCGACCTTGCCAACCAGCGCGATTCGGGAGAAACGTTTGTTCATCTGGTTTTACGACCTTTTAGCATGCGCGCGCGCGCGCGGGCCAGACAATCGCGGCGCGGACGCATATGCTCCTTGACACTCGGCAAGGCCGATTGCTAGTTTTGGGGTCCTGATTGCCCAGTTTGCTAATTTCCTTGTTTAACAAATAGTTATGACAGAACAGGCGCGTGGCGTCGAGGAACCGCCG